>JBFHKK010000068.1:0-9272 GCA_041595475.1 Pseudomonas sp.
AGGCGCTGTGCGACGCGCTGATCGCGAATGAAATGTTCAAGGACGGGCGGGCGGCCATCGAGCTGATCCAGGGGGCCGACCCCAGTCTGCATATCACCATGGCCGAGTATGGCGATCTGCCGCTGTTTCTCGCCGTGGTCGGCGAGCAGATCGTGGTCGAGGCGCTGCTCTGGCCTGTGGCCGCGGTGCGTAACCGCGCCGCCTTCAATGAGGAGGTGCTGCGCAGCCACAAGCTGTTCCCGCTGTCGTGCATCGGCCTGGAAACCCTACCCGGGGGCGAGGAGTGCTACACCATGTTCGGCGCCCTGAGCGCCGGCTCGACGCTGTCCGACGTGGTGCTGGAGATCGAGCTGCTGGCGGACAACGTGATCAAGGCCACCGAAGCCTACGAGGGCTTCCTCAAGAGCGCTGCCTAAGGAGGGTTTGTCATGAACGTATGGAGCAAGCTGCTGACCGCCCTGCGCGGCGGCGCCAACGAGATGGGCGAGGCCATTGTCGACAGCCAGGCGCTGCGCATCCTCGACCAGGAAATTCGCGATGCCGACCTGGAACTGCGCAAGTCCAAGGAAGCCCTCGCCGAGATCATGGCCAAGCAGAAGCTGGCCGCCGAACGGGCAACGAAGGGCGCGGCCAAGGTCGCCGAGTACGAGCAGTACGCGCTCAAGGCGCTGGAGGGCGACAACCAGGCCCTGGCCCGCGAGGTGGCGATGAAGATCGCCAACCTGGAGACCGAACTGGCCGGCGAGCGCGAGCAGGCCGATGCCTATGCCGCCAGCGTGGCCCAGCTGCGCAAGGCGGTCAGCCAGGCCGAGGCCAACATCAAGCGCCTCAAGCAGCAGGTGGATACGGTCAAGGCCACTGAGAGCGTGCAGAAGGCGCAGATGGCCGTGGCCCAGCGCTATGGTGGCTCCCAGGCCAAGCTGCACACCGCCGTGGAGTCGCTGGAGCGGATCAAGCAGCAGCAGGCCGAGCGTGCGGCGAAGATGGAAGCCGCCGCCGAGCTGGCCGAGGAGGCCTCCGGCGAGGACTCCCTGGAGGCCAAGCTGCGCGCCGCCGGCATCAAGGCCGAGGATGCCAGCGCCGACAGCGTGCTGGCACGCCTGAAGGACAAGGCCAAGGCCTGACCGGCTGTCTGGAGAGAAAGGCCGCGCGAAACGGCCTTTCTCGGTTAACTCAGGGAAAGGAAAGTTATGGACATCTTCCTGCAGACGGCCTTCTCGTTTCCTACCGCGCTCTTTAGCTTCCTGTTGTGCGTGGCGATCATCTACTGGATGGTCGTGGCGCTGGGGCTGATCGAAGTCGAGGTGCTCAACGGCGAGGTGGACTCTCTGATGGATGGCGCCGGCCAGACCGAAGGACTGGCCGGGCTGCTGTACAAGCTCAAGCTAGGCGGAGTACCGGTGACCCTGGTGCTGACCCTGCTGTTCTTCTTCGCCTGGTTCGCCAGCTACTTCGTCGAGTTGCTGCTGCTGCGCCACCTGCCGCTGGGCCTGCTGCGCTATCCGCTGGGGCTTCCCCTGGCCTTCGCCGCCCTGGCGTTGGCGGTGCCGCTCAGCGCCGCGCTGTGCCGGCCGCTGCGCCCGCTGTTTCGCAAGCTTGAGGCGACCACCAGCAAATCGGTGCTGGGTCAGGTGGCGGTGGTGCGCAGTGGGCGGGTCACCCGGGAGCATGGTGAGGCAGTGCTGGAAGATGGCGGCGCGGGCCTGATCCTGCGTGTGCGTGCTGATGAGGCGCTCGGCTTCAAGAGGGGAGATCGGGTGGTCTTGCTGGAGTATCTGGCGCCCGAGCACGCCTATCGGGTCATTACCGAAAGTGAATTTAGGGGCGTTTGATCCCCAGCTAAGGAGATTGGAAACAATGGAATACTTAATCCCCGTTCTAATGTTCGCCGGGATCGTCGTCCTCGTTATGCTGGCCATGCTTGCCCTGTTCAAGGCCTTCTATATCAAGGTTCCGCAGGGCACGGCGCTGATCGTCAACGACATGTCGTCCACGCCCAAGGTGCACTTCACCGGCGCCTTCGTCTATCCGGTGATCTACCTCAAGGAGTTCATGAGGATCTCCCTGATCACCCTGGAGGTGGATCGCCGCGGCAAGGACGGCCTGATCTGCAAGGACAACATGCGCGCCGACATCACCGTGGCCTTCTACCTGCGGGTCAACGAGACCCAGGAAGACGTGCTCAAGGTGGCCAAGGCCATAGGCGTGGACCGGGCATCCGACCGCGAGGCGGTCAACGAATTGTTCAACGCCAAGTTCTCCGAGGCGCTGAAGACAGTCGGCAAGCAGTTCGACTTCGTCCAGCTGTTCGAGAACCGCCAGGACTTCCGCGACCGCATCGTCGAGGTGATCGGCAACGACCTCAACGGCTACGTCCTGGAAGACGTGGCCATCGACTATCTGGAGCAGACCGCCAAGGCCTCCCTCGATCCGAGCAACATCCTCGACGCCGAGGGCATTCGCAAGATCACCCAGCTGACCGCCGCGCAGAACGTCATCACCAACGATCTGGAGCGCAACGAGGAGCTGGCGATCAAGAAGAAGAACGTCGAGACCCGCGAAGCGACCCTGGCCCTGGAGCGCCAGCAGGCCGACGCCGAGGCCCGGCAGAAGCGCGAGATCGAGACCATCCGCGCCCGCGAGGAGGCCGAGACCATCAAGGTCAAGGAGGAGGAGCGGCTCAAGGCCGAACAGGCGCGCATCCAGTCGCAGCAGGAGATCGACGTGCGCGCGGAGAACCATCAGCGCGAGGTGGAAGTGGCCCAGCAGAACCGTCAGCGCGCGGTGGTCATCGAGGTGGAGAAGGTCACCCGGGCCAAGGACCTGGAGGTGGTGGCCCGCGAGCGCGAGGTGGAGTTGCAGCGCATCGAGAAGGAAAAGGCGCTCGAAGAGCAGCGCAAGAACATCGCCAACGTGATTCGCGAGCGGGTCGCGGTGGAAAAGACCGTGGCCCAGGAAGAGGAGCGGATCAAGGAGGTGCGCGAGGTCTCCGAGGCCGAGCGCGCCAAGCAGGTCATCGTTCTGCAGGCCCAGGCCGAGGCGGAGCAGGAGCTGGTACGCCAGGTCAAGCAGGCCGAGGCCGACGAGACCCGTTCCAAGCACAAGGCGGTGGAAATCAACAACCTGGCCCAGGCCGAGCTGGAGGCCGCGGCCAAGCAGGCCGAGGCCAAGAAACGCCTGGCCGAGGGCATCGAGGCCGAGCGCGCCGCGCCGGGCCTGGCCGATGCCCGGGTGCTGGAAGTGACAGCCGCGGCCAAGGAGAAGGAAGGCCTGGCCGAGGCACGGGTCAAGGCCGAGCAGCTGATCGCCGAGGCCAAGGGTGAGCAGGAGAAGGGCCTGGCCGAGGCGCGGGTGCTGGAAGCCCAGGCCTCCGCCAAGGAGAAGGACGGCCTGGCCGAGGCCCGGGTGCTGGAAGAGAAGCTCGGCGCCCAGGCCCGTGGCGAGCAGCAGCTCGGTGCGGCCAAGGCCCAGGCGACCAAGGACCAGGGCAGCGCCGAGGCGGATATCCTGCTGCAGCGCCTGAACGCCGAGGCCGAGGGCCTGGGCAAGAAGTTCGGCGCCCTCGACGCCTTGAGCGACAGCGCGCGCCAGCACGAGGAGTTCCGCATGCAGCTGGAGAAGAGCTTCGAGGAGGCCATGGCCGCCATCGCCGCCAACAAGGACATCGCCAAGGACCAGGCCGAGGTGCTGGCCACCGCCCTGGGCAAGGCGAAGATCGAGATCGTCGGTGGCGAGGGCGACTTCTTCAATTCCTTCGCCAAGTCGCTGTCGGTGGGCAAGGCCATCGAGGGTGTGGTCGGCAAGAGCCCGGTGGTGCAGGACGTATTGGCCCGCCTGCTCAACGGCAAGTCGGCGGCGCCTGCGGTGCTGGCCGAGCGCAAGCTCGACGGTGGCGAGGCCCCGGCCGCGGGCATCTGACCCGGCCCGGCGGGCCGCGCGCCGGTCCGCCCCTTCACTTTTCCAAGCCCTCCGCCCGCAGGGGCGGGGGCCTGACGCCGCAGATTCAGGATGACCACGATGTCGGACGCTCCAGCACCCCAGCCCCAGGACCTATTGGACCAGGCCGTCGCCGAGGGCGGCGCCTACGAGGTGCTGCACAAGCGCCTGCAGGAGCAAAGCCTGCGCCTGCGGCAGATCACCGAGCAACTCAATCGCCAGCGTCTGGAGGAATTCGGCAGCAGCCAGATGGAAGTGGTCGGGCGGGTGCGCATCCGCACCGAGCACAACTGCATCGCCCGCGACATCGTCCGGGTCGGCGACTGCCTGTTGTTCGGCTACAACGTCTTCCTCGGCCTGAAGAAGGAGACCCGCGTCGAGGACGTGTTCTCGCTCTATCGCCTCGTCGAGCAGGAACAAGGTTATGAGGCCGAACCGCTGGCCCTGGCCGGCAGCTTCCTGGCCCAGGCCAGCTTCGTCGCCGACTTCAACGAGCTGTACAGCTACTACAAGAACACCCGCCTGCTGCAGCTGCTGGTGCGCGACGGAAAGCTGCTGGCCAGCTTCCAGATCGGCGAACGGATCAGCGATATTCGCGTGTTCCGCTGGTCGATCTCGGTCGACGGCCAGGATATCCGCTACATCGACAACCGCGGCGAGCGCGACATCGCCCTGCCGGCGGCCTTCGATTTCGAGTGGCAACGCGCCACTCGCGAGATGGTGGTCGCAGGCCGCCATCCGCACTTGAACATCCTAGACACCCTGTTCGTCGAGACCATCGGCGGCGACCTGACCATCAAGGTCGAGAACAACACCGAAACCGGTCTGGGCATCTACCGCGAAGAGGTGCTGGACAAGACCCAGTCGCTGGACGACGCGCAGATCGAGTACGCCAAGCTCGGCAGTCTGCTGCTGCTAAAAATTCTGCCGTACCGCGAGGAGCAGTGGCGCTACCTGGTCTACAACGGCCTGACCGCCAGGGTCGAGCGCATCGATGCCATCGGCCTGGCCTGCGTGCAGCTGCCGGAAGACCACGGCATCATCTTTCCCGGCGGCTACTACCTGCAGAGCGGCGAGTACAAGACCTTCGAGCAGTCCATGGCCGGCATGCGCTTCAAGCGCGCCGTGCGCTCGCCCAACGGCGAGGACGTGCAGTACATCTTCTACCACCCGGAGCAGGGCCGCTCGGTGCTGCTCACCTACAACCTGATCAACCGCCAGCTGCAGCACCCGCTGTTCGGCCACGGCTATGCGCGCCTGGAGGACGGCCGCACCGTGATCTTCGCCGCCGAGGGCGAGGAGCCGACGCGTATTCACCCCATGCAGATCTGGCAGACGCCCTTCTGCAGCGAGGAGTTTGCCGCCCGCCAGCCGGCGCGCACAGGCTTTCTCGGCAAGATCGGCAACGCCGAGCTGGTGCGCGGCGTCTCCGACCTCTACGACCTGTGCCGCGAGATCGACACGCCGCAGGTGTCGCTGCAGCGCTACGGCCTGCTGTGCCAGAACACCCGCCGCCTGTTCGACGCCTACCACTGGCTGGCCGGCGAGCAGCTGGCCGGTCTGGCGCCGCTGCTGCGCGAGATTGCCGCCACCGCCGAGCTGGTGCTGGACGAGTACGAGAAGGTCGAGAGCATCCGCCGCCAGTCGGCGCAGGCCATGAGCGACGCCGAACAGCGCCACAAGGCCCTGCTCGACGGCCTGCTGCCGGACAGCTGGGACCAGGTGCAGAGCTTCGTCGACGCGCTCAACGGCATCGGCGCCCAGCGCGGTCTGCTGCTGACCATCCGCGAGTATCGCTACATCGACCTGGCCCGCCTGGATGTGATGGAGGCCGAACTGCTGGCGGCCCAGGAGCGCACTGCCGCGGCCACCGCCGGCTTCCTCGCCAGCGAGGCGGCGCTGCAGCCCTTCGTCAGCCGCCTGCAGACCCTCGACGAACAGGCGCAGAAGGCCCAGAGCGTGGCCCAGCTGGGCGAGCCGCTGGGCGGCCTGCAGAGCATGGCCGCCGATCTGGACATGCTCTCCGGCCTGATGGCCGGGCTCAAGATCGACGACGCCACCCAGCGCACCCGCATCGTCGAGTCCATCTCCGAGATCTATGCCCGCCTCAACCAGGCCAAGGCCCGCGCCGAGCAAAGGCGCAAGGGCCTGGGTTCGAGCGAGACCGTGGCCCAGTTCGGCGCCCAGTTCAAGCTGTTCAGCCAGGGCATCACCAACGCCCTCGGCCAGGCCCAGGACCCCGAGCGCTGCGACGAGCAGCTGGCCCGCCTGCTGCTGCAGCTGGAGGAGCTGGAGAGCCAGTTCGGCGACCAGGAGCAGTTTCTCGCCGACATCCTGGCCAAGCGCGAGGAGCTGCTGGAAACCTTCGAGGCGCACAAGCAGGCGCTGCTCGACGAGCGCCAGCGCAAGGCGCAAAGCCTGCTGGATGCGGCCAAGCGCATCCTCGACAGCCTGTCCCGGCGCACCGCCAAGTTCACCCAGGCCGAGGAACTCAACGCCTTCTTCGCCGCCGATCCGCTGATCCTCAAGCTGCGCGAGATGGCCGAGCGCCTGCGCGCGCTCAAGGACAGCGTCAAGGCCGACGACCTCGAGGCGCGCCTCAAGGGCGCCCGCGACCAGGCCGTGCGCGCCCTGCGCGACAAGCGCGAACTGTTCGAGGAAGGCGGCAACGTCATCAAGCTGGGCCCGCGCCATCGCTTCAGCGTCAACACCCAGGAGCTGGACCTGACCCTGCTGCCGCGCGGCGAGCGGCTCTACCTGCACCTGACCGGCACCGATTTTCTCGAGCCGCTGGCCCATGCCGAGCTGGAGGCGCTCAAGCCCTTCTGGCAGGTGGCCCTGGAGTCCGAGTCCGAGCAGCTGTACCGCGCCGAATACCTGGCCGGCGAGGTGCTGTCCGCCGCCGATGCCGGGCTCGAAGGCCTCAGCCTCGAGCGGCTCAAGCCGCTGCTGGCGCAGCCGGAAGAGCTGGCCAGGCTGATCCGCGACTTCGCCGCGCCGCGCTACAAGGAAGGCTACGAGACGGGCATCCACGATCACGATGCCGCCGCCATACTCGCGGCCCTGTTGCCGCTGCGCGACAGCGCCGGACTGCTGCGTTTCGGCGCCGAGGCCCGGGCCCTGGCCAGCCTGTTCTGGAGTAGTCAGCACAAGGATCAGAGCGCCGCGCAGTGGCCGCAGCGGGCGCGCACCAGTCGGCAACTGCAGCAGCTGTTCGGCCAGGATGCCGGCCTGCGCCAGTTGCAGGGCGAGGTCGACGGCGCGCTGCAGGCGTTCCTTGCCGAGCAACCGCTGGGTCTGAGCGAGGCGGTGACGGCCGAGGCCGCCGAATACCTGGTCCAGGAACTGGCCGCCGAGCGCATCGAGTTCGTCTTCAGCAAGTACGCCAGGCAGCTGCTGGAGGGCCTCAAGCTGCGCCTGCAGGGCGCACGCATGTGGGACGACTACCAGCAGGCCCTGGCCCGTCTGCAGGGTCGCCCGGCGGCGCAGTGGGCGCTGGCCGGCAACTGGCTCGGCGGCCTGTGCGCCCAGGACGAATTCGCCGCGCTGCGCGGCTACGCGGCCGAGGCCACCGCCCTGGCGCTGCTCGATGAAAACTTCCCCGGCCGTACCAGCGAGGTGGACCTGCGCTTCAGCGTCGCCGGGTTGATGGGCGAGCACCCGCGCATTCAGGAGCGCCAGTTGCTGCTGGCGCTGGACGATTTCTTCGCCCGCCTGCGCAGCCATCGCGACAGTTTTCTGCCCGGTCTGCGGCGCTATCAGGCGTTGCGCCAGGATGTGATCAATCGCGAGCGCGAGGCCCTGCGCCTTTCCGAGTTCAAGCCCAAGCCGCTGAGCTCCTTCGTGCGCAACAAGCTGATCAACGACGTCTATCTGGGCGTTATCGGCGACAACCTGGCCAAGCAGATGGGCACCGCCGGGGAGAACAAGCGCACCGACCTGATGGGCCTGCTGATGCTCATCTCGCCGCCCGGCTACGGCAAGACCACCCTGATGGAGTACGTGGCGCACCGTTTGGGCCTGATCTTCATGAAGATCAACGGTCCGGCCCTCGGCCACGAGGTGCGCTCCATCGACCCGGCCCAGGCGCCGGACGCCACCTCGCGCCAGGAGCTGGAGAAGCTCAACCTGGCGCTGGAGATGGGCAATAACGTGATGCTCTATGTCGACGACATCCAGCACACCCACCCCGAGTTCCTGCAGAAGTTCATCTCGCTGTGCGACGGCACCCGGCGCATCGAGGGCGTGTGGAAGGGCAAGACCAAGACCTACGACATGCGCGGCAAGAAGTTCTGCGTGATCATGTCCGGCAACCCCTATACCGAGTCCGGCGAGCTGTTCAAGATCCCCGACATGCTGGCCAACCGCGCCGACATCTACAACCTCGGCGACACCCTCGGCGGCATGCAGGAGGCCTTTGCCCTCAGCTATATCGAGAACGGTTTGACCTCCAATCCGGTGCTGGCGCCGCTGGCCACCCGCGACATGACCGATCTCTACCGTTTCGTCGCCAAGGCCGAGGGCAAGCCGTTCTCGGCCAACGAGCTGTCCCACGGCTACAGCGGCGCCGAGATCAACGAGATAGTCGCCACCCTGCAGCGCCTGATGCAGGTGCGCGACGTGGTGCTCAGGGTCAACCAGCAGTACATCGCCAGCGCCGCCCAGGCCGATCACTACCGCAGCGAGCCGCCGTTCAAGCTGCAGGGCAGCTACCGCAACATGAACAAGATGGCCGAGAAGATCAGCGCGGTGATGAACGACGCCGAGTTGCTGCAGCTGATCGCCGACCACTACCAGGGCGAGTCGCAGCTGCTCACCACCGGCGCCGAGGAGAACCTGCTCAAGCTCGCCGAGCTGCGCGGCAACATGACCGATGCCCAGGCCCAGCGCTGGGCCCAGATCAAGCGCGATTTCCTGCGCAACAAGGCCATGGGCGGCAGCGACACCGATGTCGGGGGTCGCGTAGTCGCGCAGCTCAACGATCTGGTCGAAAGCGTGCGCGGGCTGAGCACGGGCAAGTCCGACCGTGATGAGGCGCGTATTCCCTGGGAGCAACTGCTTAGCGGGCTGGATAATCTTGGTCGGCTAAGACCGCAGGTAGAAGTTGTCGCACCGCCTCAGCCAGCCGTGCAGAAGCTGCTGGAGAATCTGGCCGACAGCCTGCAGAACAGTTTTCTGCCGCTGATCAAAACCATGGATAAGAAGATCGATATCGACTTGCGTACCCACAATCGGATGCTGGAGATATCCGCTCAACTGCGTGAGCTTGGCGAACATCTCGGCCAGGAGCAACGCAACGTCGAACCCCACGATGGAATGTCTTGAAGCGAGCGCTC
>JBFHKK010000069.1:0-9254 GCA_041595475.1 Pseudomonas sp.
ATCGCCCTGGTGCTGTCCGGCCTGATGCGCATGCAGATCGGCTTCCCCGGCAGCCTCGAATTCATGGACGCCGGCGCCTATTACCAGGCCATGACCATGCACGGCATGATCATGGTGATCTACCTGCTCACCGCGCTCTTTCTCGGCGGCTTCGGCAACTACCTGATCCCGCTGATGATAGGTGCGCGGGACATGGTGTTCCCCTACGTCAACATGCTCAGCTACTGGTTCTACCTGCTCTCGGTCGTGATCCTGCTGGCCAGCTTCTTCGTCCCCGGCGGACCCAGCGGCGCCGGCTGGACCCTGTACCCGCCCCAGGCCATCACCGCCGGTTCGCCCGGTACCGAGTGGGGCATAGTGCTGATGCTGGTGTCGCTGGCGGTGTTCATCGTCGCCGCCACCATGGGCGGGCTGAATTACGTGACCACGGTGCTGCAGGCGCGCACCCACGGCATGACCCTGATGCGCATGCCGCTCTCGGTGTGGGGCATCTTCATGGCCTCGATCCTCGCCCTGCTGGCCTTTCCGGCGCTGTTCGTCAGTGCGGTGATGATGCTGTTCGACAAGCTGCTGGGCACCAGCTTCTTCATGCCGGCGATGATCTCCCTCGGCCAGCCGCTGGAGCACGAAGGCGGCAGCCCCATCCTGTTCCAGCACCTGTTCTGGTTCTTCGGCCATCCCGAGGTCTACATAGTCGCGCTCCCGGCCTTCGGCCTGGTGTCCGATCTGATCAGCACCCATGCGCGCAAGAACATCTTCGGCTACCGCATGATGGTCTGGGCCATAGTCGCCATCGGCGTGCTCAGTTTCGTGGTCTGGGCCCACCACATGTACGTCAGCGGCATGAACCCCTATTTCGGTTTCTTCTTCGCCACCACCACCCTGGTGATCGCGGTGCCCACCGCGCTCAAGGTCTACAACTGGGTGCTGACCCTGTGGCAGGGCGACATCCATCTGACCGTGCCCATGCTGTTCGCCCTGGCCTTCATCCTCACCTTCCTGGTCGGCGGCCTGACCGGGCTGTTTCTCGGCAACGTGATCGTCGACGTGCCGCTGTCGGACACCTATTTCGTGGTCGCCCACTTCCATATGGTGATGGGGGTGGCGCCCATCCTGGTGATCTTCGGCGCGCTCTATCACTGGTACCCGAAGATCACCGGGCGGATGATGAACGAGCGCCTCGGCCAGCTGCATTTCTGGATCACCTTCCTCGGCACCTATGCCATCTACTTTCCCATGCACTACCTGGGGTTTCTCGGCATGCCCAGGCGCTACTACGCCTATGAGAACTACGAGTTCATTCCCCAGTCGGCCCAGGACCTCAATGCCTTCATCACGGTGGCGGCGTTGATCGTCGGCGTCGCCCAGCTGCTGTTCCTGTTCAACCTGGTCTGGAGCTATTTCAACGGCAAGCCGGCCGGCGCCAATCCCTGGAAGGCCACCAGCCTGGAGTGGCAAACCCCGCAGACCCCGCCGGCCCACGGCAACTGGGGCAGCCGCCTGCCGGTGGTGCACCGCTGGGCCTACGACTACAGCGTGCCGGGCATCGCCGAGGATTTCGTGGCGCAGACGGTGTCCGACGAGCAGTTGCAGCAGATGCGCCAGGCGCACGCTCAGGGCCAGCCGGCCGGGAGGCAGCCATGAGTGAGTTGTTGCTGCGCGATGCCCGTGGCGGCGAGGGCGGCAGCTGGGGCCGGGAGCCCGGTCAGCTGGCGGACGAGTCGCCGTACGACAGGGCGCGCACCGCGCGAGTCGGATTGCGCATCTTCCTGGTGGTGGTCAGCGCGCTGTTTTTCCTCTTTCTGATCGCCTTCATCGCCCGCTCCCAGCTGGGCGACTGGCACCCCCTGACCGAGCCGCTGGCGCCCTTGGCAGACCCCTGGCCACTGTGGCTCAACTCCGCTCTCTTGGTCATGGCCAGCGTTGCCCTGCAGACCAGCCGCGTGGCCAGTCGTCGTGGCTGGATGAGCGCGGCATGGCCGGCGTTTCTGCTCGGCGGCCTGTTCGCCCTGGCGTTTCTGCTCGGCCAGTGGCTGGTCTGGCGACAGTTCGAAGCCTTTGGCTTCGGGGTGTCCGCCAACCCGGCCAGCAGCTTCTTCTTTCTGCTGACCGGTCTGCATGGGCTGCACCTGCTCGGTGGGCTGGTGGCCTGGGTCTGGGTGCTGATCCGGCTGCTGGCGCCCGGGGCGCCGGCTGCAAGGGTGCGCAGCGCCGTGGAACTCTGCGCGATCTACTGGCATTACCTGCTGGGCCTGTGGCTGCTGCTGTTCGCGCTGCTTACCAGCAGTCCGCAGACCTATCAAGCCATCGCCGCCTTCTGCGGTCTGAGGTGACGCCATGGTCGAGGGCCCGATTTCCAAGGCCGAGGCAGTAACCCTGGACACCCAGCAGCCCCTGCTGCCGGGCTGGCCGGGCATCGCCCGGGATTGGTCGAGCGACAAGGACGCCTTCAAGCAAGTCGCCTGGGGCAAGGCGATGATGTGGATCTTCCTGCTCAGCGACACCTTCGTCTTCAGCTGCTTTCTGATCGGCTACATGGCCGTGCGCATCGGCGCCACCGAGCCCTGGCCGAGTGCCAGCGAGGTATTCGCCCTGACCATCGGCGGCGTCGAGATCCCGCTGATCCTGATCGCCATCATGACCTTCGTGCTGATCACCAGCAGCGGCACCATGGCCATGGCGGTGAACTTCGCCTACCGCCGCGAGCGGCGCAAGACCGCCGCGCTGATGCTGGCCACCGCCGCCCTGGGCCTGGCCTTCGTCGGCATGCAGGCCTTCGAGTGGAGCAAGCTGATCGAAGAGGGCGTGCGGCCCTGGGCCAATCCCCTGGGCGCGGCGCAGTTCGGCGCGAGCTTCTTCATGATCACCGGCTTCCACGGCCTGCATGTATCGATCGGCGTGCTCTACCTGTGCATAGTCGCGATCAAGGTGCTGCGTGGCGACTACGAGCGCGCCGGCAATTACCAGATCGTCGAGATCGCCGGGCTCTACTGGCACTTCGTCGATCTGGTGTGGGTATTCATCTTCGCCTTCTTCTACCTCTGGTAGGGCGGCAGAGGAGTCATGGGCATGACCAACGCACAAGGCCAGCAACATCCGATCAGCCTGTACCTGAAGATCTGGGGGCTGTTGTTCGTGCTCAGCACCCTGTCCTACCTGGTCGACTACTTCCAGTTCGCCGGCTATCTGCGCTGGACGCTGATCATCGTCTTCATGCTGCTCAAGGCGGGGCTGATCGTGGCCATCTTCATGCACATGGCCTGGGAGCGGCTGGCGATGGTCTATGCCATCCTGCTGCCGCCGCTGTGCCTGCTGGTGTTGGTCGGCTTGATGGCCGCCGAGGCCGACTACATCTACTCAAGCCGTGAGCTGTTCTTCACCCAGACTAAGGCCCCCTAGCGGCTCGCTGGAGTCGCCAAGGGGCAGATGTCGTTCGTGCTTGCTCGGTGTTGCTCAGATGGTGCGTTTGAACTGATGCCACTTCTGCTGCCAGGCCACTATCCAGTGCGGGGCGGCCTCGCCGGTGCCGGCATCGCGCAGTTTCGGATGGTGCTGGATCACGCCTGCCAGCACCGGCTCCTGCTCGGGCTCGATGTCGACGAAGAACACATGCTTGCCTTCCTTGAGCTTCTGCCGGAAGTCGCGGAAATGGGTGTTGGGGATCTGGATGCCGAGGAAGCCGCCTTCCCAGGTGCAGAAGCCGAACAGCACTATGGCCAGGAAGATGAAGGGTACCCAGCCGGCCGCCGATTCGGTCCAGCCCAGCAGATAGGCGCCGCCCAGAACCACGACCGCCAGCACCACGCCGACCAGCGCGCCTATCTCGCCGGAGTGGACCACATCCTGCTTCATCAGCGAGGGCACTTCGTGCACCTGATGGTGTTCGACCTCGGCATCCTTTTCGCTGAGGACGTGAATCTGCTCGGTACTGATACCTTTGGCTTCAAGTTCATGCTCGACCGCTTCGAGCTCGTCGAGATCGTCACTGATGTAGTAGTGCCGGTTCATGGCACACCTCCGCCTCGTGGTTGCCGTATCCCCCCATCCTCCAGCAGTGGTTGTCGGATCTAACCGCGCAATGAGCCCCAATTCGAGATCGCGCCAGGCGCATTCCCGCTCGAAAAGTATAGCACCCGGGTTTTTCCGCTAGCCTGCACCAGAGGGCCATCGCCACCGCGCCGGCCGGCTAGCCTGGCCGTCCGAACCCGAGGCCAGGGGGCGCGGCACGCCACTAGCATCAACCGGACGTGCCAGGAGGTATCCGTCGCATGACTGCCGCACTTTCGGCCCTGCAGGCCGACATCACCACCCTGCCGGTCGACGCCATCGTCAATGCCGCCAACAGTTCGCTGCTCGGTGGCGGAGGCGTGGACGGCGCCATCCACCGCGCAGCCGGACCCCGACTGCTCGAGGCCTGCCGGGCACTGGGCGGTTGTCAGACGGGCGATGCCAAGCTGACAGCGGGTTTCGCCCTGCCGGCCAAATACGTCATCCATGTCGTGGGCCCGGTATGGCACGGCGGTGACCAGGGCGAGCCGGCACTATTGGCCTCCTGCTACCGGCGCGCCCTGGCCTTGGCCAATGCCGAGGGCGTCGAAAGCATCGCCTTCCCGGGCATCAGTACCGGGGTCTACGGCTATCCGGTCGAGCAGGCCGCCGAACTGGCCATCGACACGGTACGCGAGGCCCTGAGTCGAGAGGGTTCGCTGCGCGAAGTGATCTTCTGCTGCTTTTCGTCGGCAGACCTGTGCATCTACCAGCGCCTGCTCGATGAGCGATCCGCCTGAGTAGCCGAGATTCGTCGCCGCCCGAGGATCCTGGATACGGCTCGTCCTGCGAGGCTATCAGGACGCTCAAGCGATCCGCTGCTCGCCGGTGAAATTCAAGGTCGCCTTGCAGCGGCGGCAGTAATAGCGTCGGCCCTGGGCAACCAAAGCATGGCGTTGGGCGGAGAAGGGGAAATCACCCTCGGCGCAGCTGCAGCGGTAGATGAAGCGGCGCGCGGGGCGGCGCCGCACCTCGTAGCTGTGGCAACGCAGCGGTGGCAGCTGATAGACGCCACGCATGATCGCTTGCCATTCCTTGCCATGGGGCTGGATTCGCCCGCCGAACAGCTGGTGGGCGATCAGGTGAGCCACCTCATGGGCGACGGTCTGCTTGAGGAAGTCCTCGCGGTTCTCCCGGTACAGTTGCTCGTTGAACCTCAGCTTGTTCTCGCACAGGTGGGCCACGCCGGCCTTCTGTCCGCGCAGCTTGAGGCTTACCTCGGGGCGGGGGAAGGTGCGCTGGAAGAAGATCTCGGCCTGGCGGTAACAGGCTTCGACGCGGTCATGGAGGCGTTCGGGCATGGGGCACTGTCTGCTGGTGAGGGCTGATTATGCCCAGCCGCGAGGTGGCCGGCAGCCCCGAAACGACGAAACCACCCGCAGGTGGTTTCGTCCAGTCGCAACTCTTTGCCTAGCTGGTATACACAGGGCCGACCCCGAAGCCCCAGAGAATCACCGAGCAGGCGATCATCGCCACCAGCACCACCAGCCCGACGGCCAGCACCGAACTGGAGAACATGAAGCCTTCGTCCTTGGGAATGTTCATGAAGGTGGGAATGCCCACGTACAGCAGATAGACCGTGTAGCTGATCGCCAGCGTGCCTACCACCATGGCCAGCCACAGGTGCGGATAGAGCCCCGCCAACCCTCCGATGAACAGCGGCGTGGCGGTGTAGGCGGCGAAGACGATGCATTGGGTCAGGTTGGGGTTTGCGTCGTAGGTGCGCGCCATCCAGTGGATGAAGGCACCCATCACGGCAACCCCTGCCAGCATCGCCAGGTAGGACATGATGGTCATCTGCAATGCGCTGGCTTCGGTCAACATGACCGGCGCCCGGTCGCCGATCGACCAGCCGACCTGGGTCGTGCCGATAAAGGCCGAGATCGCCGGAATGGCCGCGAGAATCAGCACATGGGTGAGATACATGTGGCTGATGGATTCCTCCTCGCCACGGATTTCTTGCCATTCCTCATCAGGGTGGGTGAAGAGCCCCCAAACGTGGTGGATCATGCCAGACACCTCCTCTTCTTATAATGGTCGCCCCCCAGCGTCGCGCCCGGGACGCGTGATCAGCGCCGCCGGGTGCAGGCCGAACCTATGCGACCCTATGTCGCAGTATAGGCAAGGCTGAGAAGGCGAGCGCGTGGCTTTCTTAGAGCAAATAGATCTCTATGGCCTAGCCGTAATAGCGCTCGAGTATTTCCATTGCCTTGTTGATCGACTGCAGGCGCTCGGTGTTGCCGCCGCGGTCGGGATGGTGCTGGCTGACCAATTGTCGATAGCGATGCTTGATGGCGCCGAGGCTGAGCGGCTGCTGGCTGTCGCTCAGCTCGAACAGCTCCAGCGCCGCCTGCTTCTCCTCGCCGCCCTGCATGCGCGTCCAGAAGCTGACCAGCAGCCGCTCGACATCTTCCTCGCCGGTGTCGCGCAGGTTGTCCAGATCCAGGTAGTAGTCACGCAAGGCGTCATGCTCGGACAGTTCGCCGCTGCCGACGCGATAGGGCTGTAGCTGGATGCACAGGGGGCTGATCAGCAGATGGCCGCGTTGCTCGGCCCACAAGCGTTCGCGCAGTTGATAGAGAGCGTTGAATATCAGGAAGTGGGTGCGAAACAGCACCAGCTTGTCGAGCAGCGGCAGGTTGGGGATATGGGTGCAATGGCCGCTCTTGAGCGCCTGGATCAGCTGGTATTCGCTGAGGCCGGCCGGCGCCGCCTGCAGCAGCTGCAGCAACTGCTCGCGCAGCTCAAGGTCGGGATCGAATGGGTCGTTCATGTTTTTTAGCCTAACACTTCGCCTTCGCCGGGGTGGGGCAGAGCGCGCTTTGCGCGTAAAATGCGGCGCTTCAGCATTTTTACGCGGATTTCAGCGCACCATGGGCACCTTCTCGGTCAACCAGAACAAATTGCAGAAACGCCTGCGCCGCCTGGCTGGCGAAGCCATTGCCGACTTCAACATGATCGAGGAGGGCGACAAGGTCATGGTCTGCCTGTCCGGCGGCAAGGACAGCTACACCCTGCTCGATGTGCTGCTGTACCTGCAGAAGGTCGCGCCGATCAAGTTCGAGATAGTCGCGGTGAACATGGACCAGAAGCAGCCGGGCTTCCCCGAGCACGTGCTGCCGGCCTACCTGGAGTCCATCGGCGTGCCCTACCACATCGTCGAGAAGGACACCTACTCGGTGGTCAAGGAGAAGATTCCCGAGGGCAAGACCACCTGTTCGCTGTGCTCGCGCCTGCGCCGTGGCACCCTCTATACCTTCGCCGACGAGATAGGCGCGACCAAGATGGCCCTGGGGCATCATCGCGACGACATCCTCGAGACCTTCTTCCTCAACATGTTCTACGGCGGCACTCTCAAGGCCATGCCGCCGAAGCTGCGCGCCGACGACGGGCGCAACGTGGTGATCCGCCCGCTGGCCTATTGCAACGAGGCGGACATCGAGGCCTACGCCAAGCTCAAGGAGTTCCCGATCATCCCCTGCAACCTCTGCGGCTCCCAGGAGAACCTGCAGCGCAAGGTGGTCAAGGAGATGCTCCAGGAGTGGGAGCGCAAGACCCCGGGGCGCACCGAGATCATGTTCCGTGCCCTGCAGAACGTGGTGCCCTCGCAGTTGGCCGACCGCAACCTGTTCGACTTCAAGAGCCTGAAGATCGACGACAACGCCACGCCGCGCTTCCTCGACGTGATGAACCTCTGACGCTGCGCTCCACGCCTGGACAGCTCATGCGCGATTATCAGTGGCTCAACCAGTACTGCCTCAACCGCTTCGGTTCGGCGCAGGCGCTCGAGGCCAGCTTGCCGCAGCCGGCGAGTGCCGAGCAGCTGCGCGGGCTGAGTGACGACCGCTACCTGTCGCTCATCAGCCTGCGGATCTTCCGCGCCGGTCTCAAGCACAGCCTGGTGGATGCCAAGTGGCCGGCCTTCGAGCAGGCCTTCTTCGGCTTCGACCCGGACAAGGTGGTGCTGATGGGCGGCGAGCGTCTGGAGGCGCTGATGCAGGACGCGCGCCTGATTCGCCACCTGGGCAAGCTCAAGAGCGTGCCGCGCAATGCCCAGTTCATTCTCGATGTTCGACGGGAGAAGGGCGGCTTCGGCCGCCTGATCGCCGATTGGCCGGTGGAGGATATCGTCGGCCTGTGGAAGTACCTGGCGCAGCACGGCAGCCAGCTGGGCGGCCTGTCGGCGCCGCGCTTTCTGCGCATGGTCGGCAAGGACACCTTCATTCCCACCGACGACCTGGTCGCGGCGCTCAAGGCCCAGGGCATCGTCGACAAGCGGCCGACCAGCCAGAAGGATCTGGCCGCGGTGCAGGCCGCCTTCAACCAGTGGCAGGCGCAGAGCGGCCGGCCGTTGTGCCAGCTGTCGGTGATGCTGGCCCATACGGTCAATCATTGAGCGACACACCCGACCAGGCGGAGGTGCAGATGAAGCGGCAGATCGAGCGAATCATCAAGGCCATCGCCCGCGCCGAGCGCATCCTGATCATCAGCGGCGCCGGACTCTCGGCCGACTCCGGCCTGCCCACCTATCGCGGCCTGGGCGGCCTGTACAACGGCCGCACGGCCGAGGGCCTGCCGATCGAAGAGGCACTGTCCGGGCCCATGCTGCAGCACAATCCGCAACTGTGCTGGAAGTACCTGGCCGAGCTGGGCAAGGCCTGCCTCGCGGCCAAGCCCAATGCCGGCCACCTCGCCATCGCCGAGTTGCAGCGGCGCAAACCGCAGTGCTGGGTGCTGACCCAGAACATCGACGGCTACCACTGCGCGGCCGGCAGCCCGGTCGAACGCCTGATCGAGATTCACGGCGAGCTGGCGCCATTGTTCTGCCAGGCCTGTGGCGCCGAGGACCCTGAACTGGCCGAGCATCTGCAGCGACCGCTGCCGCCGCTGTGCCGTCGCTGCGGCGGCATCTTGCGTCCGCCGGTGGTGCTGTTCGGCGAGCTGCTGCCGCCGGCCGCCATGGAGCAGCTCTACACCCAGGTGTGCCAAGGCTTCGAGCTGGTGCTCAGCGTCGGTACCACGGCCAGCTTCCCCTACATCGTCGAGCCGGTGCTGCGCACCCGCCAGGCCGGCGGCTTCACCGTGGAGATCAACCCGACGCGCACCGACCTAAGTTCGGTGGTCGACCTGCAGGTGCGCGGGCGGGCCTTAGAAGTGCTGCCACTGCTACTGGGTCACAGTTAGCGCCATAGAATTTGCAAATCAGC
>JBFHKK010000070.1:0-9236 GCA_041595475.1 Pseudomonas sp.
AGGTGACCGGTTTCCGCGGCGGTCAGCGCCAGGCGGATGGTCTCCAGG
The DNA here is from genome assembly GCA_041595475.1 of Pseudomonas sp. GTDB lineage: Bacteria > Pseudomonadota > Gammaproteobacteria > Pseudomonadales > Pseudomonadaceae > Aquipseudomonas. Next base: position 49 of record JBFHKK010000070.1, read on the forward strand.
TCGCGCATCTCGCCGACCAGGATGATGTCCGGGTCCTCGCGCAGGGCCGAGCGCAGGGCCTCGGAGAAACCCAGGGTGTCGCGGTGCACCTCGCGCTGGTTGACCAGGCACTTCTTCGACTCGTGGACGAATTCGATCGGGTCTTCGATGGTCAGGATATGGTGGTACTTGGTGTTGTTCAGGTAGTCGAGCATCGCCGCCAGGGTGGTCGACTTGCCCGAGCCGGTGGGGCCTGTGACCAGCACCAGGCCGCGCGGCACGTCGCTGACCTTGCGGAACACCTCGCCCATGCCCAGCTCCTCCATGGTCAGCACCTTGGACGGAATGGTCCGGAACACCGCACCCGAGCCGCGGTTCTGGTTGAAGGCGTTGACCCGGAAGCGCGCCACGCCCGGCACCTCGAAGGAGAAGTCGGTTTCCAGAAACTCCTCGAAGTCCTTGCGCTGCTTGTCGTTCATGATGTCGTAGATCAGCGCATGCACCTGCTTGTGGTCCAAAGCCGGCAGATTGATGCGGCGCACGTCGCCGTCGACGCGAATCATCGGCGGCAGACCAGCAGACAGGTGCAGGTCCGACGCACCTTGCTTGGCGCTGAAGGCAAGCAGCTCGGTGATATCCATGGGACTCCCTAATGACGGTAGAATGCCGCGAGCGCAAGAAATGGCCGGGCCGGGGCTCAAAATAATGTCCACGATAGCAGAGAATATTGCAAAGGTCGGCGAGCGTATCCGTGCGGCAGCGCATGCCTGCGGGCGCGATGATGCGACCATCGGTCTGCTGGCGGTGAGCAAGACCAAGCCCGCCGCCGCGATTCGCCAGGCGCATGCCGCCGGACTGCGTGACTTCGGCGAGAATTATCTGCAAGAGGCGCTGCAGAAACAGTCAGCGCTGGCGGAGCTGGACCTGGTCTGGCATTTCATCGGGCCCATCCAGTCAAACAAGACCCGCGCCATCGCCGAGCACTTCGACTGGGTCCACTCGGTCGACCGCCTCAAGGTCGCCGAACGCCTGTCCAGCCAGAGGCCTGCGCAGCTGCCGCCGCTGAATGTCTGCCTGCAGGTCAATGTCAGCGGCGAGGCCAGCAAGTCCGGCTGCAATCCCGAGGCGCTAGCCGAGCTGGCGCGAGCCGTCGCGGCCCTGCCACGCCTGCGCTTGCGCGGGCTCATGGCGATTCCGGCCGCCACCCAGGATAGCCACCAGCAGCACGCCGCCTTCGCCCGTCTGCGCCAACTCAAGGAGCAGTTGCCGCTGAATCTCGATACCCTCTCCATGGGCATGAGCCATGACCTGGAAGCGGCCATCGCCGAAGGCGCGACCTGGGTCAGGATCGGCACCGCCCTGTTCGGCGCCCGTGATTACGGCGCCCCCTCGCCTTGAATAAGGAAGCCCACATGCACGACCCGAAAATCGCCTTTATCGGCGCCGGCAACATGGCCGCCAGCCTGATCGGCGGCTTGCGCGCCCAAGGCGTGCCGGCCGACGCCATTCGCGCCAGCGACCACGGCAGCGAACAGCGCACCCAGGTCGCCGCCGAGCATGGCATCGCCACCTTCGCCGACAACCTCGAGGCGATCCAGGGCGCCGACGTCATCGTCCTGGCGGTCAAGCCCCAGGTGATCAAGGCCGTCTGCCAGGAGCTGGCCGCGCATCTGCAGGCCAAGCAACTGATCGTTTCCATTGCCGCCGGCATCACCTGCGCCAGCCTGGAAAATTGGCTGGGCTCGCGGCCGATCGTGCGCTGCATGCCCAATACCCCGGCGTTGCTGCGCCAGGGTGTCAGCGGCCTCTATGCCAATGGCGCCGTATCCGCCGAGCAGCGCGTCCAGGCCGAGCAACTGCTGGGCGCCGTCGGCCTGGCCCTGTGGCTGGACGAGGAAAAACTGATCGATGCGGTCACCGCAGTCTCCGGCAGCGGTCCGGCCTACTTCTTCCTGCTGATCGAGGCCATGACCGCCGCCGGCGAGAAGCTCGGCCTGGCCCGAGAAACCGCTGCCCAGCTGACCCTGCACACCGCACTCGGCGCCGCGCGCATGGCGGTATCCAGCGACGTCGAGGCCGCCGAGCTGCGTCGCCGGGTGACCTCGCCGGGCGGCACCACCGAAGCGGCGATCAAGCGTTTCCAGGCCGGCGGCTTCGAGGCCCTGGTCGAGCAGGCCATGCAGGCGGCCGCCGAGCGCTCGGCGCAGCTCGCCGAACAACTGGGTCAATAAGGAGCTCGATGATGATCGGACTGAACACCGCCGCGGTGTATATCCTGCAAACCCTCGGCAGCCTCTATCTGCTGGTGGTGCTGCTGCGCTTCATCCTGCAGCTGGTGCGGGCGGACTTCTACAACCCGCTGAGCCAGTTCATCGTGCGCGCCACCCAGCCGCTGCTCAAGCCGCTGCGCAAGATCATCCCCGGCTTCGGCGGCCTGGACCTCGCCTCGCTGGTGCTGGCGCTCCTCATCCAGCTGCTGCTGATGGCCCTGATCCTGCTGCTGATGGGCTATGGCCTGGGCAATCCGCTGCAGTTGCTGGTCTGGTCGATCATCGGCGTCACCGCGCTGTTCCTGAAGATCTTCTTCTTCGCCCTGATCATCGGCGTGATTCTCTCCTGGGTCGCCCAGGGCAGCCACAACCCCGCCGTGGAACTCATCCAGCAGATCTGCGAGCCACTGCTGGTGCCGATCCGGCGCCTGCTGCCGAGCATGGGCGGGCTGGACCTGTCGCCGATCTTCGCCTTTCTGGCGATCAACCTGATCGACATGCTGGTGGTGCGCAACCTGGCGGTGATGACCGGCCTGCCGAGCGCACTGACAGTGGCCCTCTGAGGCACTCGCGGCGCGCCTGGGCGCGACCGCTCACGCGGCGATTTCGACCGCAAGGCTGAGCTGTGGCCCAGGCCCTTTGCCGCGCACCGGGCCTGGCGCATAATGCCGCGCAGGGTCACTCGGCGGCTGTGCAAATTCAGGTCGCGCGGCCTGCCGCAGGGGGCCGCCGCCCGGCAGACGAACACAGGTAGGGCGCTCGGCATCCGCCGGCGCCTGTCAGGGATGCGAGAGAAGAGGATCGCCGGCATGAGCATGGAACGTCTCAGTCAACAGGTCGATGCCTACATGACCTGGAAGCGCGAGTTGATGCGCGAGATCACCCGCTACCGCAGCTGGCTGGTGAACAACCGGCTGATCTCCGACGCCCTGGAGGCCAAGCTCGAACGCGCCCTGCGCCTGCTGCGCACCGATCACATCACCCTGGCCTTCGTCGGCGAGTTCTCCCGCGGCAAGACCGAGCTGATCAACAGCCTGTTCTTCTCCGAATACGGCCAGCGCATGCTGCCCTCCCAGGCCGGGCGCACCACCATGTGCCCGACCGAGCTGTTCTTCGATCCGCGCTCGGAACGCTCCTACATTCGCCTGCTGCCGATCGAGACGCGCCTGTCCGAGGCCAATATCGCCCAGTTCAAGCGCATCCCGCGCCACTGGGTGAACCTGCCGCTGGACGTCAGCGATCCGGACAACATGACCCAGGCCTTCGCCCAGGTCGCCAAGACCAAGAGCATGCCGGTGGAACAGGCGATCCAGCTGGGCTTTCATCCCGACATGCTGGAAAGCGCCGGCAGCCCCGGACAGGTGCTGGTACCCGCCTGGCGCCATGCCCTGGTCAACTTCGACCACCCGCTGCTGCGCCAGGGCCTGCGCATCCTCGACACCCCGGGCCTGAATGCCCTGGGCAGCGAGCCGGAGCTGACCCTGTCGATGCTGCCCAGCGCCCAGGCGATCCTCTTCCTGCTCTCGGCCGACAGCGGCGTCACCGCCAGCGACATGGCGATCTGGCAACAGCACATTCGCCAGCTCGACGAAGACACCCAGACCTGCCTGTTCGCCGTACTGAACAAGATCGACGTGCTCTGGGACGACCTGGCCGGCGAGACCTTCGTCCAGCACGCCATCGCCCAGATCCGCGCCAGCACCGCCAAGCAACTCGGCATCGATGTCGCGGAGGTCTTGCCGCTTTCGGCCAAGCAGGCGCTGCTGGCCAAGGTTCGCCAGGACCCGGCCCTGCTCGCGCGCAGCCAGATGAGCCAGCTGGAGCATTTGCTTTGTGAGCGAATAGTCGCGCAGAAGGAGCGGTTGATCGAAGACCGGGTGGTCAACCAGGTCCTCGGCCTGCTGCAGAACAGCCAGCACGCGCTCAACCTGCGCCTGGAGAAGGTCAAGCAGCAGCGCAGCCTGCTCGACAGCCACCAGCAGGACAACGGCCAGCTGCTGGTCGAGCTGACCGCCAGGACCAAGGAGGACCACGGCCAGCACCATCGCCGCCTGCTGGGCCTGAAGACCAACCAGCACCTGCTCCAGCGCCAGGGCGAGCTGCTGCGCGCCGCCGCTACGGCCGAGCGCCTGGAGGAGCACCTGCAGAAGGTGCGCCGGAACCTCACCGGCAGTTGGACCACCCTGGGCATCAACCAGGCCATCCTGCACTTCTTCAATTCGGTCGAGACCGACCTGCAGGCGCTGGCCCACGAGGCCGAGATGGCCAACAAGATGGTCGCGGCCATCTACCGCCGGCACAACGAGGAAAACCCGCTGCACGGCATCGATGCGCCGCAGCTTGGCATGCGCCGCCACCTGCACGAACTCAAGCAGCAGCGGGCCAAGGCCGATCACTTCCGCCTGCAACTCAAGACCCTGCTGACCGAACAGCGCAGCCTGACCCGGCGCTTCTTCGCCACCCTGGTGCAGGAGGTGGTCGGCCTGCATCAGCGCGTGCGCCAGGACGCCGAGCAGTGGGTCAGCGACGCCCTGTTGCCGCTGATGCAGTACAGCCTCGAACACAAGCAGCTGCTGGAAAGTCACATGCTGCAGCTCAAGGCCCTGGCCCAGGAAACCCAGCAGAGCCGCAAGCGCAGCCTGCAGCTGACGCGCTACGGCGAGGAACTGCAGCAGCAGTTGGCCGAGGCCGGGGAGATGCTGCGGGTGCTGCGCCGACCGGCACCGGTCCAGCGCCAGGGCCGGGTGGTCAGCCTCCCCGGCAGCCTGCGCCCGTACAGCGTCGGCGAGTAGTTCGCCGGCCCGTCGCCGCCGGGCCGCGTGCTTGCCGCCCGTAACGGCGCTCTTTAGACTGCAGCACTTTCTCCGCCGTGACGAGCAGGGTCGATGCCGACTGCCTTTGCCCCAGATTCCGTTGGCCTGGTTACCCCCGAGGTGTTGCAGTTCGCCGCGCCCCTGGCGCTCGCCTGCGGCCGCAGCCTGGCCGACTACCAGCTGATCTACGAGACCTACGGCACCCTCAACGCCGCCCGCAGCAATGCGGTGCTGATCTGCCATGCCCTGTCCGGCCACCACCACGCCGCCGGCTACCATAGTCCGGACGATCGCAAGCCCGGCTGGTGGGACAGCTGCATAGGCCCGGGCAAGCCGATCGACACCAACAAGTTCTTCGTCGTCAGCCTGAACAACCTCGGCGGCTGCAACGGCTCGACCGGGCCTTCCAGTCTCAACCCGGCCACCGGCAAGGCGTTCGGCGCGGACTTCCCGGTGATGACGGTGGAAGACTGGGTGCACAGCCAGGCGCGCCTGGCCGACGCCCTGGGCATCGAGCAGTGGGCCGCGGTGGTCGGCGGCAGCCTCGGCGGCATGCAGGCTCTGCAATGGACCATCAGCTATCCGGCGCGGGTGCGTCATTGCCTGGCGATTGCCTCGGCGCCCAAGCTGTCGGCGCAGAACATCGCCTTCAACGAGGTGGCGCGCCAGGCCATCCTCACCGATCCGGACTTTCACGGCGGGCATTTCCAGGAACAGGGCGTGATCCCCAAGCGCGGCCTGATGCTGGCGCGCATGGTCGGCCACATCACCTACCTGTCGGATGACGCCATGGGCGAGAAATTCGGCCGCGGCCTGAAGAGCGAGAAGCTCAATTACGACTTCCACAGCGTCGAGTTCCAGGTCGAGAGCTACCTGCGCTACCAGGGCGAGGAGTTCTCCGGGCGCTTCGACGCCAACACCTATTTATTGATGACCAAGGCGCTGGACTATTTCGACCCGGCCGCCGCCTTCGACGGCGACCTGGCCAAGACCCTGGCCACGGCCCAGGCGGACTTCTGCGTACTGTCGTTCACCACCGACTGGCGCTTCTCGCCGGCGCGCTCGCGGGAGATCGCCGATGCGCTGATCGCCGCGCGCAAGAACGTCTGCTACCTGGAAATCGATGCGCCCCAGGGCCACGACGCCTTCCTCATGCCGATCCCGCGCTACCTGCAGGCCTTCTCCAGCTATATGAACCGGATCCAGGTGTAGCCCCGCCATGCGTGCAGATCTCGACATCATCCAGGAGTGGATTCCCGCCGGCAGTCGCGTGCTCGACCTCGGCTGCGGCGACGGCGAATTGCTCGCCCACCTGAGCGAACACAAGGGCGTCAGCGGCTATGGCCTGGAAATCGATCCGGACAAGATCGCCCAGTGCGTGGCCATGGGCGTCAACGTCATCGAGCAGAACCTCGACCAGGGCCTGGGCAACTTCGCCAGCAACAGCTTCGATGTGCTGGTCATGACCCAGTCGCTGCAGGCCCTGCGCTATCCGGACAAGGTGCTGGGCGAAATGCTGCGGGTCGGCAAGACCTGCATCATCACCTTTCCCAACTTCGGCCACTGGCGCTGCCGCTGGTACCTGACCAGCAAGGGGCGCATGCCGGTTTCCGACTTCCTGCCCTACACCTGGTACAACACGCCGAACATCCACTTCTGCACCTTCGCCGACTTCGAGGGCCTCTGCCGTACCCTAGGCGCGCGGGTGCTGCAGCGCCTAGCGGTCGACCACGAACACCGCCACGACTGGGCCAGCCGCATTTGGCCTAATCTGTTAGGGGAGATCGGCATCTACCGGATCAGCGGGCCAGCGGCCCAAGCCGACTAGATCGCCAGCCGAGCCCCAGGCCCGTACTTTCAGGAGATTGCCCATGCGCCGCATTGCCCTGTTGTTTATCGCCCTTTGCCTGAGCCTGCCCGCCCTCGCCGAGCGCAAGCAAAGCTTCGGCGACCTGGATGTGCATTACATCGCCTTCAATTCCGACTTCCTGCAGCCGGACATCGCCGCCGCCACCGGGCTGACCCGCAGCAAGAAGCAGGGTGTGGTCAATGTGTCAGTGCTCGACGGCGGCACGCCTACCACCGCCCAGGTCGAGGGCCAGGTGAAGAACCTGCTGGGCCAGATCCGCGAGCTGAACTTCAAGGAAGTCAACGAAGGCGAAGCGGTCTACTACCTGGCACAATTCCCCCTGGAAGGCCGCGAGATGCTGCGCTTTACCATCAGCGTCAAGGCCAGCGACGGCATCACCCACAGCTTCGACTTCAACCAGGAACTCTTTGCCGACTGATGATGCCCTTCAGCGAACTCGTACTCGCCAGCCATAACGCCGGCAAACTCAAGGAACTCCAGGCCATGCTCGGCGACGCCGTACGCGTGCGCTCGATAGGCGAATTCTCCAGCGTCGAGCCCGAGGAAACCGGCCTGACCTTCATCGAGAACGCCATCCTCAAGGCCCGCCACGCCGCCCGGGTATCCGGCCTGCCGGCCCTGGCCGACGATTCCGGCCTGGCGGTGGACGCTCTCGGCGGTGCCCCGGGTATCTATTCGGCGCGCTATGCCGAAGGCCGGGGCGATGCGGCCAACAACGCCAAGCTGCTCGAGGCGCTGCAAGAGGTGCCGGATGCCGAGCGCGGCGCCCAGTTCGTCTGCGCCCTGGCCCTGCTGCGGCATGCCGAGGATCCGCTGCCGATTCTCTGCGAGGGCCAGTGGCACGGGCGCATCCTGCATGAGCCGCGCGGCAGCGAAGGCTTCGGCTACGATCCGCTGTTCTGGGTCGAGGAGCGCCAGTGCTCCAGCGCCGAACTGCCGGCCGCCGAGAAGAACCAGCTCAGCCACCGCGCCCGGGCCATGGCACAGCTCAGGCAGCGGCTGGGTCTGGCATGAAGCTGACCGCCGGCGGAGGCTTCGAGCTTCCGCCACTGGCGCTCTACGTGCACATTCCCTGGTGCGTGAAGAAGTGCCCCTACTGCGACTTCAATTCCCACGCGGCCGGGCCACAACTGCCGGAAGCCGAGTACGTCGATGCCCTGCTGGCCGATCTGGACGCCGACCTCGAGCAGGCCCACGGCCGTGAACTGACCTCAATCTTCTTCGGCGGCGGTACTCCCAGCCTGTTCTCGGCCCAGGCGCTGGGGCGCCTGCTCGAGGGCGTCGAGCGCCGCCTGGCCTTCGCGTCCAACATCGAGATCACCCTGGAGGCCAACCCCGGCACCTTCGAGCAGGCCAAGTTCCGCGACTACCGCAGCCTCGGCATCAATCGCCTGTCGATCGGCGTGCAGAGCTTCCAGGCCGACAAGCTCAAGGCCCTGGGGCGCATCCATGATGGTTCTGAGGCCATTCGGGCCGCGGACATGGCCCGCGCCGCCGGCTTCGACAACTTCAACCTGGACCTGATGCATGGCCTGCCGCAGCAGTCGCTGGACGACGCCCTCGGCGACCTGCGCATGGCCATCGAGCAGAACCCGACCCACCTGTCCTGGTACCAGCTGACCCTGGAACCGAACACGGTGTTCTGGAACCAGCCGCCCAGCTTGCCGGAGGACGACATTCTCTGGGACATCCAGGAAGCCGGCCAGGCCCTGCTGGCCGCGCACGGCTTCAACCAGTACGAGGTCTCCGCCTATGCCCGGCCGGGCAAGGCCGCACGGCACAACCTCAACTACTGGACCTTCGGCGACTTCCTCGGCATCGGCGCCGGCGCCCACGCCAAGCTGAGCGACCCGGACGGGCGCATCAGGCGCAGCTGGAAGACCCGCCTACCCAAGGATTATCTGACTCCAGAGAAGCGCTTCAGCGCCGGTGAGCGGCTGCTGAGCGCCGAGGAGCTGCCCTTCGAATTCCTGATGAATGCCCTGCGCCTGAGCGAGGGGGTGCCCAGCGAGCTGTTCGCCGCCCGCACCGGCCTGCCCCTCAGCGCGCTGGCCTCGTCTCGCGCACAGGCCGAGGCCCGCGGGCTGCTGCAGGCCGACCCGGCGCGCCTGGCGGCGACCCGCGAGGGCCAGCTGTTTCTCAATGATCTGCTGCAGTATTTTCTGCCCTGACCGCCTGCCACTTGGCTAAGGACCCCGAATGGACCTGCTACTCGAGTTGATCGCCGCCCTGTCGCGCTGGAGCCGTGGCCACCTG
>JBFHKK010000071.1:0-9211 GCA_041595475.1 Pseudomonas sp.
AAAGAGCGCGGTGAGCAGGTAGATCACCATGATCATGCCGTGCATGGTCATGGCCTGGTAATAGGCGCCGGCGTCCATGAATTCGAGGCTGCCGGGGAAGCCGATCTGCATGCGCATCAGGCCGGACAGCACCAGGGCGATCAGGCCGACGAAGATCGCCGTCAGCGCATACTGGATGGCGATGACCTTGTGGTCCTGGCTCCAGATGTAGCGGGTCAGGAAACTCTTGGGCTCATGAAGCAGCGCGGTTTCCGCCTGCTCGGCATAGGCCATGGACTCACCCTCCTGCGCGAGCGGCGCGGCCCCTGCATCGATTTAGGGGGCCTCGCCCGACTCCGCCTGCCCGGCCGCGGCGGCGCCATCGGCCAGGGATTTGATCGACGCGATCAGCGCCTGCAGTTCCTCGTCGCTGGGCGTGTAGGCCGGCATCATAGCCGCGTAGCCCCGGACGATCTGGCTGTTGGGAGTAAGGATAGACGCTTTCAGATAGGCCTCATCGACCCGCACCTGGCTGCCGTCGGCGAGGGTTTCCAGGCTGCCGTAGAGGCCCTGCCAGCCGGGCCCGAGGCCCGGGCTGCCATCGAGGCTGTGGCAGGCCAGGCAGCCCATGGACTCGGCCAGTTGCCGGCCGCGTGCGGCCGACTGCTCGGCGCTGGGCGCTTGCTCCGCCGGCGCGGCGTCACTCAGCGAGCGGATCAGGGCGATCAGCGCCTCGAGCTGCTGATCATCGAAGCGGTAGGCCACCATCACCGGCGGATAGCCGGCCACCAGCCTGGCCTGGGGCTGGAGAATCGACTCCTTGAGGTAGGCGTCGTCGGCCTCGACGCGGCTACCATCGGCCAACTCCCTGGCGCTGCCGTACAGGCCCTTCCAGGTCGGCCCCAGGCTGGCGCTGCCATCGAGGCTGTGACAGGCCAGGCAGCCGTTGCTCTCGGCCAGTTGGCGACCCTGCTCGACCAGGCTGTCGCGGCCCGGCCGGGCCTCTGCGGCCAGGGTCTGGGCGAAGGTCGGCTGGGCGCCGAGCCAGGTCTCGAAGTCGGCCTGGCTGTCGACCTGCAGCTTGCCGCGCATGTTGAAGTGGCCCACGCCGCAGTACTCGGCGCAGAGAATCTCGAACTCGCCGGTGCGCGTCGGGGTGAACCAGAAATGCGCGACCATGCCCGGGACCATGTCCATCTTCGCCCGCATCTGCGGAATGTAGAAGTTGTGCAGCACGTCCTTGGAACGCAGCAGCACCTTCACCGGTCGGTCGAGCGGCAGGTGCAGGCGGTTGCTGCGGACCAGCACATCGTCCTGGCCGAGCGGATCGGCGGGATCCAGGCCGAAGGGATTATTCGCCTCGACCAGGCGCACGTCCGAGCGGCCCAGGCGCCCGTCCGCACCGGGAAAACGGAAGCCCCACTGCCACTGCTGGGCCAGCACCTCGACCTCGTGGGCATCGTCCGGCACCTGCACGAAGTCGTTGTAGATCACCAGGCCCGGCGCCAGCAGGCCGACGATGCCCAGGGTGGTGATCAGCATCAGCCAGCCTTCGAGCTTCTTGCTTTCCGGCTGGTAGGCCGCGCGCCGCCCGACGCGGTGGCGAAAACGCCAGACCGCCAGGGCCATGAACAGGGTCACGGCGACGAAGAACAGCCCGGTGATGACCAGGGTGATGAACAAGGTGGTGTCGATCGAGGCCCAGTTGGAGGCGACCGGAGTGGCCTGCCAGGGGCTCAGGAAGTGAAACAGGAGCGAGGCCGCCACTATAAGCACGAGGATTATTGCGATGGCCATGGTTGCGTCATCCCCTGTCCGTTGCCCGGGCTGGCGATGGCCTGCAGGTGGCGCCGCGCCCGGCCCTTCGCCTCAGGGCGAAGTATAGAGCACGGGCACGGCCCGCCCCGGGCCTGCGCTCACGAGCGGATGACGCCTAGCTCACCACCTTGTCGGCCTTGAGTGCGGCGATGCGCTCGGCCGAATAACCCAGCTCGCCGAGTACCTGCTCGGTATGGGCGCCGAGTGCCGCGCCTATGTGCCGGGGCGGCGGCAGGCCGGCGGAGAACTTCAGCGGACAGGCCAGCTGCGGCTGCGCGGCGCTGCCCTCGCGCGGCACCTCGACGATCAGCCCGCGGGCCTTGAGCTGCGGATGCTCGCAGGCCTCGGCCAGGCTGAGCAGGGGCTCGACGCAGGCATCGACCGCGGCGAACACGGCCAACCACTCGGCGAAGTCGCGTTTCTCGAACTCGATGGCGATCTCGTTCTTGAGCGCTCGCTGGGCCTGAAGGTTCGGCGAAAGGCCCTGGCCCGCCAGCTGCGGACGCCCGATGGCGGCGCAGAAGGCCTGCATGAATTGCGGCTCCAGGCTGCCGACCGCGAACCAGCGGCCGTCTCGAGTGCGGTAGTAGTCGTAGAAACTGCCGCCGTTGAGGACCTCGGTCTCCATCTGCGGCTCGACCCCGGCGCCCAGATAACCGGCGCCGGCCAGGCCGTGGAGGGCGAAGGCGCAGTCGGTCATGCTCACGTCGACCCGTTGGCCCTCGCCCGTGACCTGGCGCTGGATCACCGCCGCCAGCAGGCCCATGACCCCGTGCAGCGAGCCGCCGGCCAGGTCCGCCAGCTGCACCCCGAGCGGCAAGGGACCGCTGTCGCGCCGCCCGGTGTAGCTGGCGATGCCGGACAGCGCCAGGTAGTTGATGTCGTGACCGGCGCGGTCCTTGTACGGACCGGTCTGCCCGTAGCCGCTGATGGACACGTAGATCAGCCGCGGATTGACCGCCTTGAGCGCCTCGTAACCGAGCCCCAGTCTGTCCATCACCCCCGGGCGGAACTGTTCCAGGACGATGTCGTACTCGGCGACCAGCTGCTTGACCAGCTCGACCGCCTCGGCCCGCTTCAGGTCCAGGGCGATGCAGCGCTTGTTGCGGTTGAGGTAGGCGTGGCTGGTCGAGACCCCGCCGTCATGCGGCGGCAACAGCCGCACCAGGTCCATACGGCTGGGCGACTCGATGCGCAGCACCTGCGCGCCCATGTCCGCCAGCAACAGCGAGGCGTAGGGGCCCGGCAACAGGGTCGAGAAGTCGAGAATCTTCAGCGAGGACAACGGGCCGTTCATCGGCACTCCTTGGCGTGGGCAGCAGCGGCGAGCGTCGCCGGCGCACGGGCGGGCGGCGGGTCGCGGAAACAGTCGTCCTTCAGGGTAGGCGCCGCCCGCCCGCGCCTCAATGACCCCAGCGCTCAGGCGCCATTGACCCATTCGCTCGCGGCCCTTGTCCGCCAGGCGCGGCAATGCCTACCATCGGCCGATAGCCCCGGAGTCCCCATGCGCGAACGCACCATCGCCAGCCACTTCGTCCGCGCCGCCCTGCAGGGCGCCGAGCGTCAGCAGCTGGACTGCGCGGCGCTGCTGCGCCAGGCCGGCATCCAGCCGGCCGTGCTGGCCGAGCCGCGGGCGCGCATCGCCCCGGAACAGTTTTCCCGCCTGCTGCAACTGCTCTGGGCGCGACTGGACGACGAATACCTGGGCCTGGCGCGACAACCGAGCCGAGGCGGCAGCTTCGCCATGATGTGCCATGCCATCATCCACTGCCGCAACCTGGAAAAGGCCCTGAGCCGCGGCGCGCTCTTCTACGGCCTGTTTCCCGCGGCACCGACCATCAGTCTCAGCCGCGAGGGCGACTGGGTGCGCCTGAGCCTGGACCATTCCAGCCTGGAGGATCCGGCGCACTTTCTCGCCGAAAGCCTGCTGGTGATCTGGCATCGCCTGGGCAGCTGGCTGATCGGCCAGCGCATTCGTCTGGAGGAAGCCACCTTCGCCTACCCAGAGCCGGCCCACGGCGCCGAGTACGAATTGCTGTTCCCCTGCCCCAGGCGCTTCTGCGCCGGGCATACCAGCCTGCTGTTTCACGCCCGCTACCTGGCCATGCCGCTGCTGCAGGACGAGCGCAGCCTCAAGCAGTTCCTCCAGCACTCCCCCGCCGACCTGCTGGCCCGCCCGGACGGCGGCGACAGCCTGACCAGCCGCATCCGTCGTCTGCTCGGCCGCGATTGCAGCGCCTGGCCTGATCTGGAGGCGGTCGCCCAGGGTCTGCACATCAGCCCGCAGACCCTGCGCCGCCACCTGCGCGAGGAAGGCAGCAGCTTCCAGCAGCTCAAGGACCACCTGCGCCGCGACCTGGCCATCTACCTGCTGGGCCGCGCCGAGCTGCCGATCCAGTCGATCGCCGAGCAGCTCGGCTTCTCCGAGCCCTCGGCCTTTCACCGCGCCTTCAAGAAGTGGACCGGCCTGACACCCGGCGCCTACCGCAGCCAGGACAGCTGAAAGCGGCTGGCCGGCTGCTGCGGCAAGCGGCAGAATGCGCCCATGAGCGACTCCTACCTGCCTTGCTGTTGCGCACCGCTGTCCGACCACTGGCCGCTGCCCCAGGCGCTGCCGGCGGCGCAGCTGCTGAGCACACGCTTCGAGCCTGCCCGGCTGCAGGCGGACGACTTCACCCGCTGCGGCATAGAGCCGGTCGCCGGCATGGCCAAGCGCCAGACCGAATACCTGGCCGGCCGCCTCTGCGCGCGCGAAGCCCTGCGCCGCCTGACCGGCAGCGCCCTGGTGCCGGCCATCGGTGCCGACCGCGCGCCACAGTGGCCGCCCGAAGTGGTCGGCTCGATCAGCCATGGCCACGGCTGGGCCGGCGCCCTGGTGGCGCCGCGCAGCGCCTTTCGCGGCCTCGGCCTGGACCTCGAGCGCCAGCTGCCGGTGGCCCGTGCCGAGCGCCTGGCCGGGGAGATCCTTACCCCCGGCGAGTCGCAGGCGCTGACGGAGCTGACGCCCGAACAGCGCGCCTGGCGCATCAGCCTGGCCTTCTCGCTCAAGGAGAGCCTGTTCAAGGCGCTCTACCCGCTGGTGCGGCGGCGCTTCTACTTTCACGACGCCGAGCTGATTGACTGCAGCGACCATGGCCGCGCGCGCCTGCGCCTGCTGATCGATCTGAGCGGCGAGTGGCCGGCCGGCAGCCAGCTCGACGGCCAGTTCGCCACACTGGCGGACAAGGTGCTCAGCCTGGTCAGCATTCCGGCCTGAGCGCCACGGCCCAAAGCCTTGGGCAAATCCGATAAACTCCGCGCACTGCTGCCAGGAGTACCCCATGCGCGAAGAACTCAACCAAGGCCTGATCGATTTCCTCCAGGCCGCGCCGACCCCCTTCCACGCCACCGCCGCCCTCGCCCAGCGCCTGCAGGCCGCCGGCTACCGGGCGCTGGACGAGCGCACGGCCTGGCGCAGCGAGGCCGGCGGGCGCTACTACGTGACCCGCAACGACTCCTCGATCATCGCCATTCAGCTGGGCCGGCGCTCGCCGCTCGAAGGCGGCCTGCGCCTGGTCGGTGGCCACACCGACAGCCCCTGCCTGCGGGTCAAGCCGCAACCCGAACTGCAGCGCCAGGGCTTTCTGCAGCTGGGCGTGGAAGTCTACGGCGGCGCCCTCTATGCGCCCTGGTTCGACCGTGACCTGTCCCTGGCCGGGCGGGTGACCTTCCGCGAGAGCGGCCGGGTGCAGAGCCAGCTGATCGATTTCGCCCGGCCGATCGCGGTCATCCCCAACCTGGCCATCCACCTCAATCGCGAGGCCAACAAGGGCTGGGAGATCAACGCCCAGAGCGAACTGCCGCCGATCCTGGCCCAGCTCGCCGGCAGCGAGGTGCCGGACCTGCGCGCCCTGCTGGCCGAGCAGCTGACCCGCGAGCACGGCCTCAACGCCGATGCGGTGCTCGATTACGAGCTGAGCTTCTACGACACCCAGGGCGCCGCCGTGGTGGGTCTGAACGCCGACTTCATCGCCGGCGCCCGGCTGGACAACCTGCTGTCCTGCTACGCCGGCCTGCAGGCGCTGCTGGCCGCGCCCGAACAGGAGACCTGCGTGCTGGTCCGCAACGACCACGAGGAAGTCGGCTCCAGCTCGGCCTGCGGCGCCGATGGCCCCATGCTCGAGCAGGTCTTGCGCCGCCTGCTGCCGGAGGGCGAGGACTTCGTGCGCATCATCCAGCGCTCGCTGCTGATCTCCGCCGACAACGCCCACGCCCTGCACCCCAACTACCCGGACAAGCACGACGAGAACCATGGTCCCAAGCTCAATGCCGGCCCGGTGATCAAGATCAACAGCAACCAGCGCTATGCCACCAGCAGCGAGACCGCCGGTTTCTTCCGCCATCTGTGCCTGGAGAACGAGGTGCCGGTGCAGAGCTTCGTCACCCGCAGCGACATGGGCTGCGGCTCGACCATCGGCCCCATCACCGCCAGCCGCCTGGGGGTGCGCACCGTGGATATCGGCCTGCCGACCTTCGCCATGCACTCGATCCGCGAGCTGGCCGGCAGCCATGACCTGGCGCACCTGGTCAAGGTGCTGACCGCCTTCTACGCCAGTGCCGAGCTGCCCTGATGAGCATGAGCGACGACGCCCGGCGCCAGGCCGTGCTCGAACACCCCGAGGCCCTGGACTGCAACCTCTACCGCCCGCACGAGCGGGATCCTGAGGCCGAGGAACTGGATCTGGGCGATGCCCGGGTGCTGTTCGGCGGCCCCTTCGAGCCGCCCGCCGACTGGGATGCCCAGGCCCGCGCCGACTACTTCGGCGACGATGACCCGGCGCTGTTCTTCGAGGCCCGCATCCAGTGCCTGGCTCCGCCAGGGGCGCGCGGACACTTCAGCGCCGAGGTCGGCGATTACCTGGCGGCGATGCCGCGCCTGGGCGAGGTGGTGATGTACTACCTGCACGACTGCCTGGAGGATGACGGCGACCGCCGTTACGTGCTGCTGCGTGACGATCAGCCGCTGGACTGAGCCGCCGGCTCAGTCCAGGGCGGCGCTGGCGCGCCCCAGGCGGTCGTGGATGGCCGCCCAGGCCGGCCCCTCGGGCGGGGCCTGGATCATCAGCCGCGCCAGGCCCAGATTGTCCATGCGATAGAGCGCGGCATAGAGGCTGTGGGCGACCTCGGCCGGATCCGCCCCCAGCTCGAGCGCCGGACCGGCGCTGGGCCGGGCGCCACCCAACCAGATCCAGCCGCAGCGCGGATCGGCCAGGGCCTCGGCCGGCGCCTGGCGAAAGCGCCAGCTCGGCGTCCCCGGAGCGTAGTGACGGTGATGCTGGCCGGGCACCCGCAGTTCGCCGGCCGCGCCCTGCAGCAGGGCTTCGCCCAGCACCGCCTCGATCGTCTCGGCGGCCAGCATGCCCTCGCGCAGCAAGCGCGGCGGCTCACCCGGCAGCAGGCTGAGGATGGTCGACTCCAGGCCGACCTGGCACTCGCCGCCCTCGAGGATCAGCAGATCCTCGCCGGCGAACTGCTGCATCACATGGCTGCTGCAGGTGGGGCTGATCGACATGTAGCGGTTGGCCGAGGGCGCCACCAGGGCCCCGCCGAAGCGCTCGAGCAGCTCGCGCGCCAGCGCATGACCGGGCACGCGCAGGGCCACGCTGTCCTGCCCGGCGGTGATGCTGCGCGGCACCGACTCGCGGGCCGGCAGCACCAGGGTCAGCGGCCCCGGCCAGAAACGCTGCATCAGCAGCCGCGCCGCCGGGCTGATGGCGCTGGCCCACTGCCCGGCCTGGTCGGCGCTGGCCAGATGCACGATCAGCGGGTTGCTGCTCGGCCGCCCCTTGAGGGCGAAGACCCGCGCCACCGCCTCGGCGTTGCGCGCATCGGCGGCCAATCCGTAGACGGTTTCGGTGGGCAGGGCGAGCAACTGCCCGGCGCGCAGCCGGACACAGGCGAGATCGAGGTCGGTGGTCAGTTGCGGCATGGCGATCCGGACGCTGCAAGCAAAGAGGCTATTGTGCCAATTCCTGGGCCCGGCGGCGCGGGCAATCTGCCGCGCCGCCTCAGTAGCCGGTCATTTCCAGGTAGCCGACGCCCCGGTGACTGCCGGCGACGCGAATCGGACCCTCCCAGTAGGGCGGCTGGGTGGCCATCCAGGCCTGCTCCTGCAGCGGCTCGGTGTCGATGGCCAGTTGCTTGGAGGCGATCTTCAGGGTCCAGGCCAGCGGCAGGCGGCGCCCGGCGACCCGGCCGTAGCGCCGGGGGCTGATCTGGATGTCCTGCCCCTGCAGCGCCTCGGCCGTGCCGTCGGCGTGGATCCAGGTGCCGGCACTGTAGGCCTCGCCGTCGGCCTGGCGCAGGCGAAACAGCATCAGCTTGGCGCCGCCCTCAAGGTGCAGGGAGAACCAGTCCCAGCCGCGCTGCTCGGCCGCCAGCGGCTGGCTGCTCCATTCGCGGTCGAGCCAGGCCTGGCCGATGACATCCTGCCCCTCGCCATCCACCTCGACGCGGCCCTGGGCGCGCAGGAACGGCAGGCTGTAGTAGTAGGACGCCTGGCCCTGGGCGGACTTGCGGCTGTAGCCCTGCTCACCATGCAGCACCGGCGGCCCCTCGCCGCTCAGGCGCAGGCGGTAGGCGAAGCCCTCCCCGCGCGCGCTGAGGACCAGCTCAGCCAGTCCCGGTGAGTTCTGATCGACGGCGCGCAGCGACCAGTCGTCGATCCAGGCCTCGAAAGGCACACTGGTCACTCCGGCCTGGCCGATCCCACCGCGGGCCAGGGTCTGGGCATGCCGATGGCCATGGGGCCCGGTCAGGGCCGCATGGCCCATCCACAGCTGGCGACTGGCCCAGCCGGGCTGCTCGGCGTCCGGCCTCAGGGCCGTGCGGAACAGGGTCCACTGCAGGCCCCAGGCACGGCCCTGGCGGTCCTCGAGATTGGCGGTGAGGTACCACCACTCGATGCGAACATCCGCATGGGCGCCGTGATCGCGCGGAAAGCGCAAGGGGGTTCCCGGCCGCACCTGGGCGAAGCCCTCGGCGGCGCCGCCCAGGCCGGCGAAGCCGCGCGGCGGCGCCTGCTCCTCGCAGGCCGCCAGAAGCAGCCCGAGCAACGCCAACAGCCAGCGCCTAGCGTTCATCGGCGAAAGTCCGCAACAGTGCCGCCGGTGAGCTGCGCCCGAGCCGCCAGAGCGGCCAGGCGGCGGCCAGCAGCGTGGCCAGCAGGGCCAGGCCGAACAGCTGCAGCAGCTGGCCGGGAAACAGCTGCAGCGGCAGGCGCCAGCCGAAGGCCTGGACGTTGACCACCGCCACCAGCCACCAGCTCAGCAGCAGCCCCAGGGGTAGCGCCAGCAGCAGGGTCAGGAGCGCCAGCCAGAGGGTCTGGGCCAGACTCAGCCAGGCCAGCTGCGGCCGCGCCACACCCAGCGCCCAG
>JBFHKK010000072.1:0-9116 GCA_041595475.1 Pseudomonas sp.
CGCAGCAGCGGCTCGCTGCTGCCGAAGAAGGCGCTGAGCTTGAGCGGAATGCTGGCCCCCTCGCGAATCGCGCCCGTGGTCAGCTGGATGCTCTCGGCGCTGAACTGCTGGCCTTTCTGGGCATCGCGGTAGTCGATGCGCGCGCTGTTGACGATCAGACTGTCGATATCCAGCTGCAGCGGCTGGCCACCGGCTTCAGGGCTCGGCGCTGAAGCCTCGCTGCCTTCTGCCGACGCCTGGTCGACCGGTGCCGGGGTAGCGCCGGCCTTGGCCGGACGGCCGATGCCCTCCCAGTTGCCGCGGCCCTGTTTGTCGCGCTCCAGGTCGAGATTGAGGCCGTCGACGCGGATGTCGCTCATCTGCACCTCTTTGCGCAGCAGCGGCAGCACCCGCACCGAGAGGCCGAGCAGGCGCAGGTCGGCGAAGGGCTTGTCCGGGGTGTCGGCGCTGGCCAGGGTGGCATCGGTCAGTTCCAGGCCGAGCCAGGGGAACAGGCTCCAGCCGATGTCGCCCCTCAGGGTCAGCTCCAGATTGGCCTGGTCGCGGGCCAGTTGGCGAATCTCGTCTTTGTAGTCGTTGGGGTCGAACAGGTGGGTCAGGGCGAAGCCCAGCGCCACTATGATCAGCAGCAGTCCGAGGAAAAACAGACCCAGGATTTTGCCGAGCGCTTTCATGGACGAGTCCTTGTGGTGAATGGCGTGAGTCGTAGAGCGCGCAAGTATAACGCTGTGTCGCCGACAGTCAGGCGACACGGTCGTGGCGAGCAGGGCCTTGGATGCAAAAGTCGGCGGCCGGTTCCCGCGCAGGCGCCCGATAGTGCCGGGGGCGCGCTTTCAGGTCTGAATCAGCGGCAACTCGAAGCGCGCGGCCAGCGCCTGGCACTCCAGGCGGTCGGCAGGGCCGGCCAGGTGCAGGGCCTGGCCGTTGTCGCCGGCCATGCGCCGGGCCTCATCGAGCAGCCGCCGGGCCACGCCGCGCCCGCGGGTGATGCGCCGCACGCACAGGTGCGAGAGGATCCAGCCATCCTCGCCCCGGCTGAGCACGGCGGCGCCGAGCAGGCGGTCGTTAAAGCGTCCGGCGATTAGCTGGCCGCTTGCCAGGCCGGCAGCGACAAGGGCTTCACCGTCGCCATGGGGCGACAGCAGCCAGTCCGGCGCATCGGCGTAGATCTTCCTTAGGTCGAGCAGATCCTGAGGGTTTTCTGGGCAGGGGGATTCGACTTTGACGGGCATGTTCCAGCCTGGGCCTGTGCGACTGATGAAGGAGCTTCTGCCGCTGCTGGTTAGCCGGCAGCCGAGCACTCTGGTCTGGCCAGAGGATATCGTCAATCGCACCTGGGGTTGTAGCGGCGCGCTCCACCAACAGGCCGCTGTTCGGCCCATCAGAGCGGCTGTTGCCGGCGTGGGAGAGCGGATGGTTCAGGGCGCAGTGGG
Source organism: Pseudomonas sp. (assembly GCA_041595475.1). Classification (GTDB taxonomy): domain Bacteria; phylum Pseudomonadota; class Gammaproteobacteria; order Pseudomonadales; family Pseudomonadaceae; genus Aquipseudomonas. The sequence continues at coordinate 1,434 of JBFHKK010000072.1, forward strand.
GCCGAGAGAGGCAAGGGCGCAAGGTCGATCAGGCTGCCGGGGCGCGCCAGGCCGCGTCCCTGCAGCCTGGTTTTTTTTCGCGTCTCAGTGCAGGCGATGACGGTCGTGCAGGAAACTCAGCACGGCGCGCCGGCAGCGGTTGTACTCGGCGTCGTCGGCCAGGGCGATGCGGTCGCGCGGGCGCGGCAGGTTCACCTCGAGCACTTCGCCGATGGTGGCCGAGGGGCCGTTGGTCATCATCACGATGCGGTCGGAGAGCAGCACCGCCTCGTCGACGTCGTGGGTGATCATCATCATGGTGTTGCCCAGGTCCTTCTGAATGCGCATCACCTCGTCCTGCAGGTGGGCGCGGGTCAGGGCGTCGAGGGCGCCGAAGGGCTCGTCGAGCAGCAGCACCTTTGGCTTCATGGCCAGGGCGCGGGCGATGCCGACGCGCTGCTTCATGCCCCCGGAAATCTCCTGCGGGTATTTGTTCAGGGCATGACCCATGTTCACCAGCTTGAGGTTGTGCTCGACCCACTCACGCCGTTCGCGCTTGTCCATGCGGTGCTTGAACACCTTGTTCACCGCCACCTCGACGTTCTCGAACACGGTCAGCCAGGGCAGCAGCGAATGGTTCTGGAACACCATGCCGCGATCAGGGCCCGGACCGCTGACTTCCTTGCCGTCGAGAATGACCACGCCCAGGCTCGGCTCCAGCAGGCCGGCGATGATGTTGAGCACCGTCGACTTGCCGCAGCCGGAGTGGCCGATGATGGAGATGAACTCGCCCTTCTCGATGCGCAGGTTGACGTCCCTGAGCACTTGGGATTCGAGCTTGCCGCGGGCGAAGCTCTTGTCCAGTTTTTCGATGGAGAGGTAACTCATGGGAGGCTCCTCAGGCGGCCGGAACGCCGCGGGTGATGCGCTGGCCGATGAAGGCCACCAGGCGGTCGAGGCAGAAGCCGATGACGCCGATGTAGACGAGCGCGAGAATGATGTCGCTGATCCGCGAGGAGTTCCACGCATCCCAGATGAAGAAGCCGATGCCGACCCCGCCGATGAGCATTTCCGCGGCGATGATCGCCAGCCAGGACAGGCCCACGCCGATCCGCAGACCGGTGAAGATGTAGGGCGCGGCGGCCGGCAACATGATGATGCGGAAGTACTCCCAGGCATTGAGCTGCAGCACCTGGGCGACGTTGCGGTAGTCCTGGGGGATGTTGCGGATGCCCACCGAGGTGTTGATGATGATCGGCCAGATCGCGGTGATGAAGATCACGAAGATCGCCGACGGATGGCTGTCCTGGAAGCCGGCCAGTGACAGCGGCAGCCAGGCCAGCGGCGGCACCGTGCGCAGCACCTGGAACAGCGGGTCGAGCCCGCGCATGGCCCAGTCCGACTGGCCGATCAGCACCCCGAGGGCGACGCCCACCGCCACCGCCAGCAGATAGCCCACCGCCACCCTTTGCAGGCTGGCCAGCAACTGCCAGGCCACGCCGACGTCATTGCCGCCATTGTCGTAGAAGGGATCGATGATCAGCTCCCAGGTGTCGCTGAACACCTGGGACGGCGGCGGCAGGGTGGCGCCAGCGCCGGCGCAGAGCATTTCCCAAATCAGACCGAAGGCCAGCAGTATGACCACTGGCGGCAGCAGTTTCTGCAGCAGGGTTTCCTGCAGGCCGGTGCGGGCGCGCTCGAGCCACGAGGGCGCGGCGCGCGGTGCCAGCGGTGCCGGCGTTGCCGCCGGCACCTCTATATTGACGTTTGCGTTCATGGGCTATTCCTCGCAGGCAGTGCAGGGCTTCAGGCCGGGGCCTTGGGCGTCTTGATGGCCAGCTTGTCGAGATAGGCTTGCGGATTCTCCGGATCGAACACGGTGCCATCGAAGAAGGTTTCGATGCCGCGCGAGGTGGAGGTCGGAATCTGCTCGGCCGGCAGGTTGAGGGCGGCGGCGGCGGAGCGCCAGATGTCCTCGCGGTTGACCTTGGCGATCAGCGCCTGGCTGTCGAAGTCGGTCGGCAGGTAGCCCCAGCGCTTGTTCTCGGTGAGGAACCAGAGGTCGTGGCTCTGGAAGGGGTAGGAGGCGAAGTTGTCCCAGTAGCGCATCTGCTGCGGATGGTTGTTGACCACCTTGCCGGTGCCGTAGTCGAAGTTGCCCTTCACGCGGTCGATGATGTCGGCGTAGGGGGCGCCGATCCACTTGCGCTGCGAGCAGATCTTCGCCACTTCTTCCTTGTTCTCCGGCTTCTCGCAGAACATCTGCGCTTCCATGATGGCCATGGTCAGGGCCTTGGCCGCATTGGGGTTGGCGGCGACGTAGTCGCTGCGCAGGGCGAAGGCCTTCTCCGGGTGGTCGTTCCAGATTTCACCGGTGGTCAGGGCGGTGTAGCCGATCTTCTGGTTGATCAGCTGCATGTTCCACGGCTCGCAGACGCAGAAGGTGTCCATGCTGCCGACCTTCATGTTGGCGACCATTTGCGCCGGCGGCACTACTATGGTGTCGATGTCCTTGGTCGGGTGGATGCCGCCGGCGGCCAGCCAGTAGCGCATCCACATGTCGTGGGTGCCGCCGGGGAAGGTCATGGCCGCGCTGACTTTCTTGCCGCTGGCCTTCTTGGCCTCCAGGGCCGCCTTGAACGGAGTGCTGTCCACGCCGATCTTCAGGTCATGGTATTCCTGACCGACGGAGATGCACTGGCCGTTGAGGTTCAGGCGGGCCAGAATCGACATGGGCACCGGCTGATTGTTCGGGGTGACGATGCCGGCGCTGATCAGGTAGGGCATGGGGGTGAGGATGTGGCCGCCGTCGATGCCGTTCTGCGCCGAACCAAGCACCAGGTTGTCGCGGGTGGTGCCCCAGGACGACTGCTTGAGCACCTCGACCTCGGTCATGCCGTACTTGGCGAACAGGCCTTTTTCCGCGGCGACGAACAGCGGCGCGGCGTCGGTCAGGGCGATGAAGCCCAGCTTGGCCTTGGTGGTCTCCACATCGCCACCGGCGGCCCAGGCGCTGCTGCGGCTGCTCAGGCTCATGCCGCCGAACATGGCGACGGCGCCGGCCGCGGCGATGGATTGCTTGAGGAAGCGGCGGCGCGAGGCCTGCAGCAGCTTGGAGGTTTCGTCGTTGGTCGGCTTGTCGGTCATGGCGCGGTTTCCTCTGGGCGAAAAAAAACGATGTCACGCGGATCGGCTGGGCCGGCGGGCGTGGACATCGTTGTCCGGGTCGTTTTGTGGCACCTGCCGGAGTCCGGCGGGCTTGGTTAGGCTTAAGCGAAAGCCGTGCCAAAGTATTCTCGATGCCCCTTAGGGCCTCTCTCCAGGCCTGACAATTTCTGTGAGATCAGCACCTTAGGCCGATTGCCGGCCGCCGCGAAGGCGCCGCGTACGGCCCGCCTGGGGGCGGCCGGGAATGCCCGCCAGGATGGCTGCACATTCGCAGTGCGCGGGCGCCTGTTTCTGCCCGGCTTCAGTGCTTGCGTTTGGTGCCGCGCGGCACGGGCTCGGCGGTGGCGGCGAGCAGCCGCTGGGCCACTTCCTCGAGGCGCAGGCCCTGGTTCATCGCCGCCTGGCGCAGGCGCGCATAGGCTTCGCTTTCGCTGCAGTCGTGCTCGCGGATCAGCTGCTGCTTGGCGCGCTCCACCAGCTTGCGCTCTTCCAGGGCCTGGCGCGCGTCGCGCAGTTCCTCTTGCATGCCCTGCAGGCGTTGGGTCTGGTGCTGCAGCAACTCCAGGGTCGAGCGCGCCAGGTTGCTGCTCGTGGCGTCTTCCTGCGGGCTGTCGAGCACGCTGCTGTGGACGCTGAACAGCCGGGCCTGCTCGGCGCTGGTCTGCAGGCCGCTGAGGCTTTCGAGCAGGCGACGGTGGCTGTTCAGCTCGGTGCGCACCCGCTGCATGCTTTGCTGGCAGCCTTGCAGCAGTTCCTGCTCGAGGTGGGTCTCGATGCCGCGCATCAGGTCGATGCGCTGGGTGTGCAGATCGAACCAGAGCTCGCTCAGCTTCGGGTCGAGCTTGGCGCCGGCGTGGGTGCGTCGGGCAATTTCGCGCAAAGTGCAGGCCTGGGCGTTGCACTCGCTGGCGCCCAGCGCCTGCCACAGGTTCAGCGCCGCCGGGCTGGCGAAACGGCTGAAGGTGGCGAAGCTGCGCTCCTGGCCCTCCTGCAGGTTCTCCAGGCGCACCAGCAACTCGCTCTCGAAATAGCCGCCGACGAAGCCGGTCACGCCCAGGGCGCGCTCCTGGCCGGCCAGTTCCTTGCCCTGCATGAAGTTGAACAGCGCCACCAGGCAATGGGTGATCTGCGGATCTATGGCGCTGTCGGCTGCCTCGAACACCACCGCCAGCAGGCCGCCGATCAGGCGAACCAGCGCGGCCGTGGCGCTCTGGGCGCTGATCTCACGTTCGCGGATCTGCCGGCGCAGGCGCGGCAGTTCATCGAGGCCGTGCAAGGCGTAGGCGATTCGGGTGAGCAGGCGGGTCTTGCCGGCCGAGCCGTGGCCGCCTTGGTCGATGCGCTCAAGCTCGTCGTGAACCTGGCGCTCCAGCTGCTGGGATTCCTGGGTCAGGTTGTCCAGTTGCAGGCGCAGGTAGGGGGCGTCACCGCCGAGATAGAGGTTGGAGTAGCCGCGTTCCTTCTGCAGCGCATGCACCAGCTGGCTGACCTGAATGACCAGGTCGCAGGTCTGCGCCAGGTCCTGCAGGCCCAGGAGTTCGTTGCGTCGGGCCGCCAGCATGAAGCGCAGGGTGGCCGGCATTCTCCGCTCGTGCATGGTCGCCGCCTCGGCGTGGCAAAGGGCCGGGGTGCTGCAAGATATGGTCCAGCCGGCGGGTCGCATATCCTCGCGCCGGCTTTGCAGCCTATAATGGCAGCCTTTTTCTCGTGAGCAAGGTTTGGAGCAGCTGATGGCCGAACGTACGGCATTCGTCGAGCGCAACACCCTGGAGACCCAGATCAAGGTCTCGATCAATCTGGACGGCAGCGGCAAGGCCAAGTTCGACATCGGCGTGCCCTTCCTCGAGCACATGCTCGATCAGATCGCCCGTCATGGTCTGATCGACCTGGATATCGTCTGCAAGGGCGATCTGCACATCGATGATCACCACACCGTCGAAGACGTCGGCATCACCCTCGGCCAGGCCTTCGCCCAGGCGGTCGGCGACAAGAAGGGCATGACCCGCTACGGGCATTCCTACGTGCCGCTGGACGAGGCCCTCTCGCGGGTGGTGATCGACTTCTCCGGGCGCCCCGGCCTGCAGATGCACGTGCCCTTCACCCGCGCGGTGGTCGGCGGCTTCGATGTCGACCTGTTCCAGGAGTTCTTCCAGGGTTTCGTCAACCACGCCCTGGTCAGCCTGCACATCGACAACCTGCGCGGGCACAACACCCATCACCAGATCGAGACGGTATTCAAGGCCTTCGGTCGCGCCCTGCGCATGGCCGTGACCCTGGACGAGCGGATGGCCGGGCAGATGCCTTCGACCAAGGGTTGCCTGTAAATGCAGACGGTCGCTGTGATCGATTACGGCATGGGCAACCTGCACTCGGTGGCCAAGGCGCTGGAGCATGTCGGCGCCGGTCGGGTGCTGGTGACCAGTGACGCCCAGGTGATCCGCGAGGCCGACCGGGTGGTGTTCCCCGGCGTCGGTGCGATTCGCGACTGCATGGCCGAAATCCGCCGCCTGGGCTTCGATCAGCTGGTGCGCGAGGTCAGCGCCGACCGGCCCTTCCTCGGCATCTGCGTCGGCATGCAGGCACTGCTCGAGCGCAGCGAGGAGAACGAGGGGGTCGATTGCATCGGCCTGTTCCCCGGTCAGGTGCGCTTCTTCGGCAAGGGCCTGGTCGAGGACGGCGAGCCGCTCAAGGTGCCGCACATGGGCTGGAACCAGGTCAGCCAGTCGGTTCGCCACCCGCTCTGGCACGAGATTCCGGATGAGGCGCGCTTCTATTTCGTGCACAGCTACTACGTCGAGGCCGGCAAGGCCCAGCAGGTGGTCGGTCGCGGCCACTACGGCCAGGACTTCGCCGCGGCGCTGGCCGAAGGCTCGCGCTTCGCCGTGCAGTTCCATCCGGAAAAGAGCCACAGCCATGGCCTGCAGCTGCTGCAGAACTTCATCAGCTGGGATGGCCGTTGGTAGCCGCTGCAGCGCCGCACTCATTGATTCGTCCGCGCTCGCCCATCGACCGCAGCGCGCCCCCTCAGAGGATGTTGTGACATGCTGATTATCCCCGCCATCGATCTCAAGGACGGCGCCTGCGTGCGTCTGCGCCAGGGCCGCATGGAAGACTCCACGGTGTTCTCCGACGACCCGGTGAGCATGGCCGCCAAGTGGGTGGACGGCGGCTGCCGCCGGCTGCACCTGGTCGACCTCAACGGCGCCTTCGAGGGCCAGCCGGTCAACGGCGAGGTGGTCACCGCCATCGCCAGGCGTTACCCGCAGCTGCCGATCCAGATCGGCGGCGGCATCCGCTCCCTGGAAACCATCGAGCACTACGTCAGGGCCGGGGTCAGCTACGTGATCATCGGCACCAAGGCGGTGAAGCAGCCCGAGTTCGTCGCCGAGGCCTGCAAGGCCTTCCCGGGCAAGGTGATCGTCGGCCTGGATGCCAAGGATGGGTTCGTCGCCACCGACGGCTGGGCCGAGGTCAGCAGCGTGCAGGCCATCGACCTGGCCAGGCGCTTCGAGGCCGATGGCGTCTCGGCGATCGTCTACACCGACATCGCCAAGGACGGCATGATGCAGGGCTGCAACGTCGAGGCGACCGTGGCGCTGGCCAACGCCAGCCGCATCCCGGTGATCGCTTCCGGCGGCATCCACAACATCGGCGACATCCAGAAGCTGCTCGACACCAACACCCCGGGCATCATCGGTGCCATCACCGGCCGGGCGATCTACGAAGGCACGCTCGACGTCGCCGAGGCGCAGGCGCTCTGCGACCTGAAGTACAAGGACGAGTGATTCGCTGAACTGCGGTGGATCGGTGAAGCGCGATCCACCCTACACGCTACCTGCAGCTTGAAGCCTGCGGCTTGAAGAAGCCGCTTTCGGAGAAAGCCATGGCCCTGGCCAAACGCATCATTCCCTGCCTCGACGTGGACAACGGCCGCGTGGTCAAGGGCGTCCAGTTCGAGAACATCCGCGACGCCGGCGACCCGGTGGAAATTGCCCGCCGCTACGACGAGCAGGGCGCCGACGAGATCACCTTCCTCGACATCACCGCCAGCGTCGACAACCGCGATACCACCCTGCACACCGTCGAGCGTATGGCCAGCCAGGTATTCATCCCGCTGACCGTGGGCGGCGGCGTGCGCAGCGTGCAGGACATCCGCAACCTGCTCAATGCCGGCGCCGACAAGGTCTCGATCAATACCGCCGCGGTGTTCAACCCGGACTTCGTCGGCGAGGCCGCGGACCGTTTCGGCTCGCAATGCATCGTCGTCGCCATCGATGCGAAGAAGGTCTCCGCGCCGGGCGAGCCGGGCCGCTGGGAAATCTTCACCCATGGCGGACGCAAGCCCACCGGGCTGGATGCGGTGGCCTGGGCGAAGAAAATGGAGAATCTCGGCGCTGGCGAGATCCTGCTGACCAGCATGGATCAGGACGGCGTGAAGAGCGGCTACGACCTGGGCGTCACCCGGGCCATCAGCGAAGCGCTGTGCATCCCGGTGATCGCCTCCGGTGGCGTCGGCAATCTGCAGCACCTGGCCGA
>JBFHKK010000073.1:0-9089 GCA_041595475.1 Pseudomonas sp.
GAGCTCCAGTTCGACGCACTGCCGCGCGGCCTCCAGCGCCGCCAGCATGCGCGGGAAGAACGCGGGGCCGTCGCACCACAGGCTGAAGCTGTTGCCACTGCGCCAGGGAAATACGGTCCCGGGCATCAGGGCCGTCCTCGCGCGCGCAGGGCGTCAGCGGGCGACGCTCGATTCGGCAGCAAGCCATCAGGCAGTAGGGGCATAGATCCTCGGCGCACGATCCTCTTCGCTTCAACCATAGCCGGCCGGACGCCGAACCGAGTGGCCGGGCAAGCGCCGTCAACCTTCGGCCGGCAGCAACCGGCAGCCGAGTCGCGGCCCCAGCCACTGGGCCTGCTGGCGGCTGCCCAGGGCGCGGGCGCTGACGCGCTTGTGCAGCGGGTCGTCGAGCAACTCGCCCAGCGGCAGGTACTGCGCGACATAGCCGGCGCAATAGGCGGCCGGGTTACCGGTGACGTAGCGGCAGGAGCAGTACTCCTTGGCCGAGTAGGCGCCGAGGATGCCGGGAAAGGCCTGCAGATGGACGCGATTGTGCCAGGCCATTGAGCCGCCCAGCAGCGCCAGCGATAGCAGGCCAAAGCCGATCAGGCGGCGCGCGCTCATGGCAGCGGCTCCTCGGCGAAGGCGGCCAGTACCCGCTTGAGCAACTGGTTGTGCCGGTAGCTGCCGTCCCTATCGTCGGCGTAGCGCACCACCACCAGCCGCGCCTGGGGCAGCACATAGAGGGCCTGACCCCAGTGACCGAGGGCGGCGAAGGCATCGGCCGGCGCATCCGGCCATGGCCTGGGCGCCGCGGGCAACTCGGCGTTGAGCCACCAGTGCCCGCCGGGCACCGGTTCCTCGGGCTGCTCGGCTTGTGGCCGGTAGTTGGCGAAAGGCGTGCGATTGAACTCGACCCAGGCCGCCGGCAGCAACTGGCGCTCGCGCCAACGCCCGCCGCGCTGCATCAACAGGCCGATGCGGGCCAGGTCGCGGGCACTCATATAGACATAGGAGGAGCCGACGAAGGTGCCGGCGGCGTCGGTCTCCCACACGGCGCTGCTGATGCCCAGGGGCTCGAACAGCGCCCGCCAGGGATACTCGGCATAGGCCTGCGCGCCGACCATGCCCCTGAGCGCCGCGGCCAGCGCGTTGCTGTCGCCGCTGGAATAGCGAAAGCGCGTGCCGGGCGCCGCGTCCGCCGGCTGGCTGGCGGCGAAGGCGGCCATGTCCTCGCGGCCGCGGGTGTAGAGCATGGCCACCACCGAGGACTTGAGCGGCGCGTACTCGTAGCCCTCCTGCCAGTCCAGGCCCGAGGCCCAGTTGAGCAGGTGGCCGACCTTGATCGCCGGATGCGCGGCGAAGGCCGGGTAGTGGCGCGCCACCGGATCGCCGAGGCGCACGCGACCCTGGCCATAGGCGACCCCGACCACGCTGGCCAGCAGGCTCTTGCTCACCGACCAGGTCAGGTGCGCGGTATCGGCGCGGGTCGGCCCGGCATAGCGCTCGTAGACCAGGCGCCCGTCGCGCACCACCAGCAACGCATCGGTGCGCACGCCGCGGCGATCAGTATCATCGCGCACGGGAAAGGCATAGGCCTCGAGTTCCGCCAGCGCGGCACTGGCCGCTGCCGGGGCCCGCGGCCAATCGGCCAGCGGCCAGTTTTCGGCCGACGCGAGCAGCGGCAGGCCGGCCAGAAGCAGCGCCGCTCCCAGCCGGCTAGAAATCAGAGTTCCCATGCACATACCTGAATCGAACGCGGGAAATCGACCCTAGCAGGGCCAGATGACAGCGCGGCGAGAGCCAAGGCTGGCTCAGGCCTGAGCGCCCAGCGCCGCCAGCGCCTTGCTCAGGCGCGTGCGTCGCGCCGACTCGGTGATCGCCAGCAGGTTCTTGTCGCGCTGCCACAGCGTTGCCCAGTCGGCGGGACCGGCGGCGAAGGCCGCATCCAGCTCCGCCGCCAGTGCGGCGAACTGGGCGAACAGGCCGGCCAGCAGCACATGGCTGGCCGGCGCCTGCGGGTCCTGGCGGGCGACCTCGGCGCAGCCGGCCAGCAACCCCAGCAGGCGCAGCAGCAGGGCCTGCGGCCAGGCCGACTCCTGCCCCACGCCGTGCAGCCAGGCGCACAGCGCCGTGAGCACATGGACATCCTCGATGCTGCGAAAGGGTTTCACGTAGTCGTCCCAGCCATCGCCGGCCAGGCGCTCGCAGTGGGCCTCCTGCAGATGCAGGCGGGCGTGGCCGATATCCGACATCAACGGCAGGGCCGGCAGGGCCTCGACGCGCACGCCGCGGTCGCCGTTGCGCACCACCGCCAGCCCCAGGCGCACGGGCTCGCCGGCCGCCTCCTCGCGGGCGGCGACCAGCAGCCAGTCGGCCGCCTCGGCGGCGGTGACGAAGTCCTTGCGGCCGCTGAGCAGCAGGCCGCTCAGACGGCTGGCCATATCCGCCGGGCGCACGCTCCTGTTCTCGGTGACGCAGAGCGCCCCCAGCGACCAGGGCGCGGCCGGCCAGAGCCGGCGCAAGGCGCCCTGGTAGCCGGCCAGAAAGGCCAACCCCGGGGTCGCCGCCAGGCGTCCGCCCAGCAGTGCCAGTTCGAAGGGCGAGGGCGTGCCCAACCGCTCCAGCAGAGTGGCGTACCACGCCTCCAGGTCGGTGGCGGGCAGACGGTCATGGGCTTGCAACAGGCGTTGCCAGGGCATCGGCGATTCCTTCTGGATGAATTCTCTGCGGCGGCGCCGTCACCCAAGAATCACCGGGCTGACAGCGACGCTACCTAGGCTGAGCTTGCCCAACAAGATCGACCGCCTGCAAGTCACCAGGCCGACTAACGGAGGCTCAAGCATGCACCAGATCGCTGTGAACGGCATCGACACCAGGCGCGCGCCACCTGCCAGGCGCCGCGGCCCTGCGCGAGGCCTACATGGGCCTGGGCGCGAAGACCTGCGACAAGCCCTGCTGGGAGCCGCAGTTTCAGACCGCCGACCTGTTCATCCTGCTCAGGCGCGAGGCGCTCTGCCCGCGCTACGCTCGGCACTTCAAGTGCGGCCATGTGACAACGGACGGAACGCCCTTGCCAGCGGCGCCGGCGCTGTGTAAATAGGGCCGGATCGCGCGCAGCCAGCCTGGGGGAACGAGCCGATGAAGAACCTGCGTATCGCCTGGCGCCTGTTGCGTCTACTTGCCGTGCTGGCCCTGGGCACCCTGCTGGCCGCCGGCGTGAGCCTGGTCGAGCGCCTGGTGCGCCACGACCTGATGGCGACCCGCCAACGCCTGACCCGCTGGTTCATGGTCTGGCTGGCCGCGGCCCTGCCCTTTCGCCTGCAGGTGGCCGGCGAGCTGCCGCGGGCGCCCATGCTCTGGGTCAGCAATCACGTGTCCTGGACCGATATCCCCCTGCTCGGCATGCTCAGCCCGCTGTCCTTCCTGTCCAAGGCCGAGGTGCGCGCCTGGCCGCTGGTCGGCTGGCTGGCGCACAAGGCCGGCACCCTGTTCATCCGCCGCGGCGCCGGCGACAGCGGCCTGCTCAATCGGCAGCTCGGCGAGCACCTGCGCCAGGGCCGCCACCTGCTGATCTTCCCCGAAGGCACCACCACCGACGGCCAGGCCGTGCGCACCTTCCACGGCCGCCTGCTGGCCAGTGCCATCGACAGCGGCGTGGCCGTGCAACCGGTGGCGATCCGCTACCTGCGCGATGGCCAGACCTGCGCCATCGCCCCCTTCATCGGTGACGACCCCATGGCCGCGCACCTGCTGCGCCTGCTCGCCAGCGACGTGGCCGAGGTGCAGGTGCAGTTGCTGCCGCCCATCGCCAGCAGCGCGCTGAGCCGCAACGAACTGGCGCGCCAGGCCCAGGCCGCGGTCAGCGCGGCCCTGCAGGCCAGTACTGCGCCTGCCGCCGCACCGATGCAGGCGGCCTGAGCCAGGCGCCGCCTCAGCCGAGCCGGCGCTGGGCGGCGGCGAAGGCCTGCAGCTGCGGGTAGAACTCGCGAAAATCCTCGCTGAGCGGCCGATACAGCTGCTCCAGCTCGGCCATGGCGCCCGCCAGCCCCTCGGGCCGCGACAGGCGTCGTTGCATGGCAACCAGCACCTGCTCCAGCACCGCGAAGTCGCGATAACTGGCCAGCCAGTCCTGGGCGGCCATGCGCGGCGCAATCAGCGCCAGGCGTCCGGGCAGCTCTGACTCCTGCGCCAGCAGGCGATAGACCCGGGCGCTGAATTGCTCAAGCGGCTGCTCGGCGTAGCGCGCCCAGTCACGCGCCAGGCAATGGTCGAAGAACAGATCCAGGAGAATGCCGGCATAGCGCCGCCGCGCGGCCGGGAAGCGCGACCGCGCCCGGGCCTGCAGCGGATGGCTGTCGGTGAAGGCATCGATGCGCCGGTGCAGGGCGATGGCGGCCTCGATGTCGGCCGGCCAGCGTCCCTTGAGCGGGCCCTTGACGAAGTCGCCGTAGAGGCTGCCGAGCAGTTGCGCCGGCGCCTCCCCGCCCAGATGCAGATGGGCCAGGTAGTTCATGCCTGCAGGCTACCACAGCGACGCCGGCGCCCTTGAACCATGCAGGCGGGCGCCGTCACCCAGCGCGGCTCAGCGTGCGTCGAGCTGGGCCTGAAGGTTCTGGATCTGCGCCTGCAGGGTATTGATGTTGCGGGTCATCTGCGCGCGGAAGGCATCGAACTCGGCGGTATTGCCCTTGGCCGCGCCGCGGGTTTCCAGGTCGCTCTTGAGCACCAGGATATCCTGCTCCAGGCGGGCGATGGCCGGGTTGGGATTGCCCTGCTTCTTCAGCGCCGCCAGCTCCTCGCTCAGGCTCTTGAGCTGGCTGTCGTATTTGCTGAGTCCGGACTGGGCACCTTTCACCGCGGCCAGTTCGGACTTCACCGCGGCCTGTTCGCGGCCCAGGCTCTTCAGACTGGTCTCGAGCTCGGCGGTTTCGCCCTGCTGCGACTTGAGCGTACTGGCCAGCTGCTCGACTCGCTTGTTCTGGGCAGCCTGCTCGGCGGCGACCGCCTGCTGCTGCTTGGCCAGCTCGGCCAGGCGGCCTTCCAGTTGCCGAACCTGCAGCTTGAGCGCCTCGCTGCCGCTGACCACGGTCGACTCGGTCGCCACCACCTTGCCGGAGATGTCCTGGATGCGCCCGGCGGCATCCTCGCTGATGCGGGCGAAGCTTTCCTGGGTGGCCACCAGCTGCTGCTCCATCAGACCGATCTGCTGGACGCTCCACCAGCCCAGGGCGGCCAGGGCGATGGTCAGGGCCCCGATCAACGCCCACAAGGGGCCTGTGCCGGCGCCCTTGCTCGCAACAGCCGCGCGCCCCTGGGCCACAGGCCGGGGGCTGTCATGCAGATCGGCGTCGAACTCGTCGCGGTCGCGCGGGTCGGCGCTCAGGCTGGGCACATGATCGAGTTCGTCGTGGGCATCGTTACGCATGGATCAACCTTCAGAAATGACCAGGGTAGTGGGCGCGGAGGCGCAGTATACCCTGTCGCCAGCGCAGCGGCGGTGCGCCAAGCCAGTGCGCCACGCACCGCCTGAGCGCGCAGTACCTCTGGCCTGCCTGCCGAAGACCGCGCCATTGCTGAAAATGTGAACTGGTACGGCTATTGCTTCGGCCACTCGGCGGCGCTGGCTGGCGCACCCTAGCACGAGCTGGGCTGCTGCAACGGGGCGAACCGAGTGAGCCACTCGCGTCTGATCGAAGGGGATGATCCATGGAACTGAACAGAGAAATATTGGAGTGCATGGGCACCCTGCGCCGTCGCCTGCGCGCCGAGCAGGCACTGGATATCCGCCTGAATCAGCCTGACGCAATCAGCGCCATGCTCAGCGCCTGCCTGGCGTCCACCGACGAGCAGACCCGCCAGCTCGGCGAGCGCCTGGCCCGGCTCAGCGAGCGCCCCCTCCAAGCCGCCAGCAAGCCGACCCCACCGGCCGAACCCGTGCACCTGCCCACCGCCAGCAAGGGTTCGGTGCGCATCTACCGTGGCCAGCGGGTCTACGTCTAGCGGTGGCGCCGGTCGGTTGGCCGCGATTGCGGCTAGGCTCTAGCCCATCGCCCCCGACAGGAGTCACCCCATGCCGCCCCCCCGCTGGATGATCTACGGCGCCAACGGCTATACCGGCCACCTGATTGCCCACGAGGCGCGGCGCCAGGGACTCGAGCCGATCCTCGCCGGGCGCGACCCGGCCGCGGTGCATGCCTTGGGCAGTCAGCTCGGCCTGGAGTGCCGGGTATTCGCCCTCGACGAGCCCGAGCGTTTGCGCCAGGCGCTGGCCGACGTCGAGGTCGTGGCCCACTGCGCCGGGCCCTTCTCGGCCACCAGCGCACCCATGCTGCAGGCCTGCCTGGACAGCGCCACCCACTATCTGGACATCACCGGCGAGATCGATGTCTTCGAGGCGGCCCACGGCTACCACGCCAAGGCCCGCGAACGCGGCCTGGTGCTCTGCCCCGGCGCCGGCTTCGATGTGCTGCCCAGCGATTGCCTGGCCGCCTGCCTGCACCAGGCGCTGCCCGATGCCGACGAACTGGCGCTGGGCTTCGACAGCGCCGGCGGCCTGTCCCCGGGCACCGCCAAGACCAGCATCGAGGGCCTCGGCCAGGGCGGCCGGGTGCGCCGCAACGGCCTGATCGACCCGGTGCCACTGGGCTACAAGCGCCGCCAAATCGACTTCGGTCGGGGTAAGAAGTCCGCCGTGACCATCCCCTGGGGCGATGTGGCCACGGCCTACTACAGCACCGGCATCGGCCATATCGAGGTCTACCTGCCGGCAGCGCCGGCCGTGGCCATCGGCATGCGCCTGCTCGAGCCCCTGCGTCCGCTGCTGCGCCTGCACTGGGTGCAGAGCGCGCTCAAGCGCTGGGTGGACAGGCGCTTGCAGGGTCCCGACCAGGCCGCTCGGACACGGGCGCGAACCTGGCTGTGGGGCGAGGTGCGCAACGCCGACGGGGTCCGCAAAACCGCCCGCCTGGAGACCGCCAACGGCTACGAGGTGACGGTTCACGGCGTGCTGCTGAGCGTACGCCACCTGCTCGGCTACGCCGGTCCCGGCGGCTACTTCACCCCGTCACAGCTGCTCGGCGAGCGCTGCGTGGAGCAGTTGCCCGGCTCGGGAAGAATTGTCATCGACTGAGCCGTTTATCGCTGCGCGCCAGTCGGCTGCCGATCCGGCCGGGTCGAATGCTAGGCGGTCGCTCTGCCGAGCCAGGCGCCCGCTGCCTGTTGCAGATGGCGGGTAAGGTGGGCGAGCAGATCGCCGCCATTGCGCCAGTAGTGCCAGTACAGCGGCACTTCGATCACCCGCCCAGGCAGCACCTCTTGCAGGGCGCCGCTGGCCAGTTCGGCCGCCACTTGCCGTTCGGGCACCAGGCCCCAGCCCAGGCCGGCGCAGGCCAGCCGCACGAAGCCCTCGGAGGACGGACACAGATGGTGGACGAAGCTGCCGGCCACCCCCAGTTCGGCCAGGTAGCGGTGCTGCAACCGATCATCCGGGCCAAACACGATGGCCGGCGCACGGGCCAGGCCGGCGGCGTCGACCCCGCCGGCAAAGTGCCTGTCGATAAAGGCCGGGCTGGCCAGGGCCCGGTAGCGCATGCTGCCCAGCAGCAGCGAGCGGGCGCCGGCCACCGGCTGCTCGCTGGCGCAGACGCAAGCGGCGACCTCGCCGGCGCGCATGCGCTTGAGGCCTACTTCCTGGTCTTCCACCAGCAAGTCCAGCAGCAGCTTTTGCTCGACACAGAAATCGCTGACCGCCGCGCTCCACCAGGTGGCCAGGCTGTCGGCATTGAGGGCGATGCGCAGCCGCTCGGGCAGCCCATCCTCGTCCAGCGCCGGCACCTGCCCCTGCAGGTCGCGCTCGAGCAGGCGCACCTGCTGCACATGATTGAGCAGGCGCCGGCCGATCTCGGTCGGCGTCGGCGGCGCAGCCCGCACCAGCACCGGCTGGCCGACCCGTGCCTCGAGCAGTTTGATCCGCTGCGACACCGCCGACTGCGACAGCCCCAGGGCCTGGGCTGCGCGCTCGAAGCCGGCCTGCTCCACCACCGCCGCCAAGGCGGTCAGCAACTTGTAGTCGAACAAATCGATATTCCTAATGGGCGATCAGCATCTTTAGTTTTCCTTATACATTCAGGCCACGCAGACTGACCAGACTCCGCCACCTGCCCTGGACACCCCCATGACCGGCGAAACCGCCCTACCCCTCTTGCTGCGCCACCTGCAGCCGCGACTGAATCCCGGCGACTATGTGTTCTGCTGCCTGCCCGACGAGTCCCGGCTCCAGGAGCTGCGGCCGTTGGCCAGCTTCCGCGAACGCGAAGGCCTGACGCTGGTATTGCCGCAGCATCAGGCCGAGGCCCTCGGCCTCGAGTTCGACTACCGCGCCGCCTGGCTGACCCTCGAGGTGCATTCGGCGCTCGGCGCGGTGGGGCTGACCGCCGCCGTGGCCGGCGCCCTGGCCCAGGCGAACATCAGTTGCAACCTCATGGCCGGCTACTACCACGACCATCTGTTCGTCGCGGCCGCCGACGGCGAACGGGCGCTGGCGGTGCTCACGCAGCTGGCCGCGCAAGGGCACTGAAGCTCATGTGGCAGAGCTACAGCAACGGCCTGCTGATCGCCGCCGGCCTGATCATGGCGCTGGGCGCGCAGAATGCCTTCGTCCTGGCCCAGAGCCTGCGCCGCGAACATCACATTGCGGTGGCCTTGCTATGCGTTGCCTGCGATGCCCTGCTGGTCAGTGCCGGCGTCTTCGGCCTGGCCACGGCACTGAGTCAGAGCCCGCTACTGCTAACCATCGCCCGCTTGGGCGGTGCCGCCTTCCTGCTCGCGTACGCTTGTCGGGCGCTGCAGCGCGCCTGGCGGCCCGGCGCCATCAACACCACCAGCCAGCCCGGGGCGGGCTCACGCAGAAGCGTGCTGCTGACGGCCCTGGCGGTGACCCTGCTCAACCCCCATGTGTATCTGGACACCGTGCTGCTGATCGGCTCGCTCGGCGCCCAGCAGCCGGCCCCTGGCGCCTACGCCCTGGGTGCGGCCAGCGCTTCGCTGATCTGGTTCGCCAGCCTGGCCCTCGGCGCCGCCTGGTTGGCGCCCTGGCTGGCGCGTCCGAC
>JBFHKK010000074.1:0-9049 GCA_041595475.1 Pseudomonas sp.
AAACAGCACCGGGTGGGCGTAGGCCATGTTGCTGCCGGCGATCAGCAGGCAGTCGGCCAGCTCGATGTCTTCGTAGGAGCAGGGCGGGGCGTCGGCGCCCAGGCTGCGCTTGTAGCCGACCACGGCGCTGGACATGCACAGGCGTGAGTTGCTGTCCAGGTTGTTGGTGCCGACCAGGGCGCGGGCCAGCTTGTTGAAGGCGTAGTAGTCCTCGGTCAAGAGCTGGCCGGAGATATAGAAGGCCACGCTGTCCGGGCCGTGCTCGCGGATGGTCTCGGCAAATACATGGGCGGCGTGGTCGAGGGCGTCGTCCCAGTCGCTGCGCGAGCGCGCCAGTTGCTTGCCCAGGCGCAGCTCGGGGTAGAGCGCGCGGGCATCGAGGTCGCCGGTCAGGTGCAGGGTCGCGCCCTTGCTGCAGAGCTTGCCGTAGTTGGCCGGATGAGCCGGATCACCCTGGACGTCGAGAATCCGCTCGCCGTCGTGCTCGATCAGCACGCCGCAGCCGACGCCGCAGTAGCAGCAGGTCGACGCGGTGATTTGCGTGGGGGTGGACATGGCGCTCGACTCCGTAGTGTGCGGCCTGCATCGGGGCCAGGCCGCGTCAAAGCATCGCCAGCAAGCTGGCGCCTACAGTTTTATGCGCAGGGCGCGGCGGTTTTCAGGGCCAGCCAGACCCGGCCGTTCTCGACCTTGGCCTCGTGCTTGTGGGCGCAGCCCACGTCGGGGGCCACCGCCTCGCCGCTGGCCAGCTCGATCTGCCAGTTGTGCAGCGGGCAGGCCACCCGCTTGCCGTAGATCAGGCCCTGGGACAGCGGCCCGCCCTTGTGCGGGCAGCGGTCGTCGAGGGCGAAGACCTCATCGTCGGACGTGCGGAAGATGGCGATGTCGCCCTTGGGCCCGGCGACTATGCGCGAGCCCAGCACGTTGATCTCTTCCAGGGCGCAGATATCCAGCCAGTTCATGCGGAGACCTCCTCGACCTGCACCACGTTGATGCGGTCGAACTCTTTCTTCAGTTGCGGGGTTTCGATGCGCTCCTTCCAGGGGTCCTGCTCGAACGACAGGGCGTAGTTCAGGCGCGCGGCCAGGGCCTTGCGATTAGCCTCGTCCTCGAGCACCGCCTTCTTGATGTGCTCGAGGCCGACGCGCTGCATGTAGTGCACGGTGCGCTCGAGGTAGAAGGCCTCCTCGCGGTAGAGCTGGAGGAAGGCGGCGTTGTATTCGCGCACTTCCTCGGCGGTCTTGAGTTTGACGAAGAACTCGGCCACCTCGGTCTTGATCCCGCCGTTGCCGCCGATGTACATCTCCCAGCCCGAATCCACGCCTATGATGCCGACGTCCTTGATGCCGGCCTCGGCGCAGTTGCGCGGGCAGCCGGAGACCGCCAGCTTGACCTTGTGCGGCGACCACATGTTGAACAGGTCGTGTTCCAGTTCGATGCCCAGCTGGGTCGAGTTCTGCGTGCCGAAGCGGCAGAACTCGCTGCCCACGCAGGTCTTCACGGTGCGGATGGACTTGCCGTAGGCATGCCCGGAGGGCATGTCCAGATCCTTCCAGACGCCCGGCAGGTCTTCCTTCTTGATGCCCAACAGGTCGATGCGCTGGCCGCCGGTGACCTTGACCATGGGCACCTGGTACTTGTCGGCCACGTCGGCGATGCGGCGCAGCTCGGAGGGGTTGGTCACGCCGCCCCACATGCGCGGCACCACCGAGTAGGTGCCGTCCTTCTGGATGTTGGCGTGGGCGCGCTCGTTGATCAGGCGCGACTGCGGGTCGTCCTTGGCCTCACCCGGCCAGGTCGAGATCAGGTAGTAGTTCAGCGCCGGGCGGCAGGTGGCACAGCCGTTGGGCGTGCTCCAGTTGAGCGCCGCCATGGTCTGGCTGAGGCTGGTCAGGTGCTGCTCGCGGATGGCCTTGCGGATCTGCCCGTGATTGAGGTCCGAACAGCCGCAGATGGCCTTCTCGCTCTTGGGCTTGACATCGGCGGCGCCGCCGACGGTGCTGATCAGGATCTGCTCGACCAGGCCGGCGCAGGAGCCGCAGGAGCTGGCGGCCTTGGTGTGCTTCTTGACCTCGTCGACCGAGAACAGGCCGTTCTCCTGGATGGCCTTGACGATGCTGCCCTTGCACACGCCGTTGCAGCCGCAGATCTCGGTGCTGTCGGGCATGTTGGCGGTCTTGTCGGCGCCCTGGTGGCCGACGTCGCCGATGGCGTTCTCGCCGAACATCAGGTGGTCGCGGATCTCGCTGACGTTGTGGTTCTCGCGGATCTGGCGGAAGTACCAGCCGCCGTCGGCGGTGTCGCCGTAGAGGCAGGCGCCGACCAGGATGTCGTCCTTGATCACCAGCTTCTTGTAGACGCCGCCGATCGGATCCGACAACGTAATGGTTTCCGTCCCCTCGGCACCCATAAATTCGCCGGCGGAAAACAGGTCGATGCCGGTGACCTTGAGCTTGGTCGAGGTCACCGAGCCCTGGTAGCGGGCGAAACCGAGCTGGGCCAGGTGGTTGGCGCAGACCTTGGCCTGCTCGAACAGCGGCGCCACCAGGCCGTAGGCGATGCCGCGGTGGTTGGCGCACTCGCCGATGGCGTAGATGCGCGGGTCGAAGGTCTGCATGGTGTCGTTGACCAGGATGCCGCGGCTGCAGGCGATCCCGGCGCTTTCGGCCAGCTCGGTGTTGGGGCGGATGCCGGCGGCCATCACCACCAGGTCGGCCGGAATCACTTCGCCGTCCTTGAGCTTGACCGCGCAGACCCGGCCTTCGCCGTTGTCCAGCAACTCGGTGGTGTGCTTGGGCAGGAGGAACTTGAGGCCGCGGTCTTCCAGGGACTTCTGCAGCAGTTCGCCGGCGGTGCGGTCCAGTTGACGCTCCAGCAGCCAGTCGCCCAGGTGCACCACGGTCACGTCCATGCCGCGCAGCTTGAGGCCGTTGGCCGCCTCCAGGCCGAGCAGGCCGCCGCCGATGACCACGGCGTGCTTGTGGGTCTTGGCGGTGTCCATCATGGTCTGGGTGTCGGCGATGTCGCGGTAGCCGATCACGCCCTGCAGATCCTTGCCGGGGATCGGCAGGATGAAGGGGTTGGAACCGGTGGCGATCAGCAGGCGGTCGTACGCGGCCTCGCTGCCGTCGTCGGCGATCACCTTGCGCGCCTTGCGATCGATCTGCACCACCTTGCGGCCAAGGCGCAGGTCGATGTTGTTGTCGGCATACCAGGCCAGATCGTTGAGCACGATCTCCTCGAACGTCTGCTCGCCGGCCAGCACGGGCGAGAGCAGGATGCGGTTGTAGTTCGGGTGCGGCTCGGCACCGAACACGCTGATGTCGTAGAGATCGGGGGCGAGTTTGAGCAGCTCTTCGAGGGTTCTGACCCCGGCCATGCCGTTGCCGATCATCACCAGCTTGAGTTTTTTCATGCCGGCCATCTCCTGAATGAAAAATCACTGAAAACGAAAAAGGCGTCCCGCTAGTCACCTAGCGAGGACGCCTTTGTCCAGGTCCCGATCGCTCGGGAGGCGCCGCCTTCACCATTGAAGGGCGCGCCTTGTTGCAGCTTTGAATTTGTTTAAGCACGACCTGTGCCAACTTCCCAGGTGACACGGCTTGTGCGGCCTGCAGGGCTCGGCTGGGCGGAGCGGGTCGGCCACGAGCGCCGATTCGTGCACCCCTTTAAGGCCTGCCGCGCTCAAACGGTGCACGCGCTGCCGGCGGCTAGCGCAGCAGCAGCACCCCGAGCACCAGGTTGAGCAGCAGCGCGAGCAGGGCGACGCTGCGCCAGACCAGCAAGGGTTCGCGCTCGAGCAAGGGCCGGGGTTGGCTGCTCAGCGCCTGGCGCTCGCCCTGTTCCAGGTTCAGCAGCCACTCCTCGGCGGTCTCGTAGCGGCGCTGCGGGTCGGCGGCGAGGGCGCGGCTCAGGCTTTCGTCGAGCCAGTGGGGCAGGTCGGGGCGGTAGCGGCTGGCCGGCACCGGCTGGCCGAAGCGCGGATGCTGGAAGGCCTCGATCTCGCCATAGGGGTAGTGGCCGGTGAGCAGGTGGTAGAGGGTTACGCCGGCGGCATACAGGTCCTGCTGGGCGCTGGGCGGGCTGCCGGCGAAGGCCTCGGGGGCGATGTAGCTGGGGGTGCCGGGCAGGCTGCCGGACGCCTCGCGCGACAGGCCCGGGCAGTAGGCCAGGCCGAAGTCCAGCAGGCGCAGTTCGCCGTCATCGCCCCACAGCAGGTTCTCCGGCTTGATGTCGCGATGCAGGATATTGCGCCTGTGCAGTTGGCCGATGGCCTTGAGCAGGCGCGGGGCGATGTCCAGCCACTGGCCCAGCGGCAGCAGGCCGGACAGGCGCAGTTGCTCGGCCAGGGTCTGGCCGGGGTACTCGCGCTGTACGTAGTAGAGGTGCTGGCGCTGGGGCAGCGGGTGCACCTCGGCGAAGTGGCGGCCGGCGACCCGGCGCAGGAACCATTCTTCCAGGAGCAAGGCCGGACCGGCCTGGAGTTCGTCGGCACGCTCGGCCGGCAGGGTTTTCAGCAGCCAGCGCCGGGCCTGGGCGTCGCGCACCCGATAGACCAGCGACTGGCGCGATTCGGCCAGCAGGCCCTCGACTTGCCAGCCCTCGAATGGCTGGCCGGCGCGCAGGCGGCCAGGTAGCGGCCAGTGGGCCAGCTGGGCCAGGGTGTCGCCCAGGTCGCCCTCGGGCAGACTCTCGATTCGCACCAGCAGGGCGCTGGCATTGTCCTGGCCGCCGGCTGTGTGGGCGGCCTCGACCAGGGCGCTGCAGGCCTCGGCCGGGTCGCCGTGGGCGTGCAGCAGGCGGCGGATGGCGGGCTCCTCGAGCGCCGCCCAGACCCCGTCGCTGAGCAGCAGAAAGCTCTCCGCGCCGCGCAGCTCGCCTTCCAGGTAGTCGACCATCAGGTGCTGATCCAGGCCCATCGCGCGCTTGAGCACGTGCTGCATGCCCGGCTGTTCCCAGACATGATCCTCGCTGATGCGCTCGAGTTGGCCGTCCAGCCAGCGATAGGCGCGGCAGTCGCCGACATGCGCCAGGGTGAAGCGCCGGCCGCGCAGGACCAGGGCGGTCAGGGTGGTGAGCAGCGGCTGGCCACCACCATTGGCCTGCAGCCAGCGGTTGTGGGCGACCAGCAGGCGATCGAGGGATTGCGCCACGGCCCAGGTTTCCGGCGTGGCGTAGTAGTCCAGGGCCAGGGCCTGCAGGGTCGCGCGCGCGGCCAGGCCGCCGTCGGCGCACTGGCTGACGCCATCGGCGACGGCGAACAGGTAGCCCTTGCTGGCGGCCAGGGCCGGCGCCGGGGTGACCACCCGCAGGGCGTCCTGGTTCTCGGCGCGCGGGCCGGTGGCGCTGGCTTCGCCGAAGGTCAGTT
This sequence comes from Pseudomonas sp., assembly GCA_041595475.1. GTDB lineage: Bacteria > Pseudomonadota > Gammaproteobacteria > Pseudomonadales > Pseudomonadaceae > Aquipseudomonas. The sequence continues at coordinate 5,369 of JBFHKK010000074.1, forward strand.
GCAGGGCCATCTGGAGGCTCTTGTGGTGCCGAGGGCGCCCGCAGGCGCCCGTGAATGTGAGGTCGGTTGAGACAAAGGCCGAGTCACCCAGACTCCACGGAGTGTCGCCACTCCGCCTTTCCTGACCAGTGCGCGGAGTCTGTGGCAACTCCGCCTTTGTCGCAACCGACCTCGAACAGCTGCCGGGCCTGGGGCCCGGCACCTGTGGCGAGGCTAGACGCGGGCCACGGTCATCGCCGCCGAGCCCCAGGTGGTGCGCCAGCGACGCTTGACGCCGTAGAGGCCGACCCAGGCCAGGATGCCGAGGCTGGCGAACAGCCACAGGCCCAGCTGGTAGTCGCCGGTGGCCTGCTTGATCGCACCCAGGCCGGCCGTCAGGCAGAAGCCGCCGATGCCGCCGGCCATGCCGATCAGCCCGGTCATGACGCCGATTTCCTTGTGAAAGCGCTGCGGTACCAGTTGGAAGACCGCGCCGTTGCCGGCGCCGAGGCTGAGCATGGCGACCACGAACAGGGCCAGGGCGGCGGTCGAGCTGGACAGGTTGACACCGACCACGGCGATGCACAGGGCGGCTGCGGTGTACATCATCAGCAGCGAGCGGATGCCGCCGATGCGGTCGGCCAGGGCGCCGCCCAGGGGGCGCATCAGGCTGCCGGCGAAGACGCAGGCGGCGGTGTAGTAGCCGGCCTTGATCGGGTCGAAGCCATACTGGTCGTGGAAGTAGCCGGGCAGGGTGCTGGCCAGGCCGAGGAAGCCGCCGAAGGTCACGCTGTAGAAGAACATGAACCACCAGCTGTCGCGATCGCCCAGGGCCTTGAGGTAGTCGGCCAGGGATTTGGGCGCGGGCCGGTTCGGCGCGTTCTTGGCCACGCTGGCGAAGATGATCAGGGTCAGCACCAGGGGAATCAGCGCCAGGCCGAATACATTGTTCCAGCCGAAGGCGGCCGCCAGCCCCGGGGCAAACAGCGCGGTCAGCACGGTGCCGGAGTTGCCGGCGCCGGCGATGCCCATGGCCTTGCCCTGATGCTGCGGCGGATACCACTGCGAAGCCAGCGGCAGGGCGACGGCGAAGGAGGCGCCGGCGACGCCGAGGAACACGCCCAGCAGCAGGGCCTGCTCGTAGCTCTTGATGCCCAGTTGCCAGGCGGCGAACAGGGCGCCGATGACGATGATCTGTCCCAGCAGGCCGGCGGTCTTGGGCGAGGTGCGGTCGGCCAGCAGGCCCATCAGAAAGCGCAACAGGGCGCCGGAGAGAATCGGCGTGGCGACCATGAACGCGCGCTGCTGGGTGGTCAGGCCGAGGTCCGCGGCGATCTGCACGCCGAGCGGGCCCAGCACGTACCAGACCATGAAGCTCAGGTCGAAGTAGAGAAAAGCGGCGAACAGCGTGGGCGTATGGCCGGCCTTCCAGAAACTCGTATTCATCAATACACCTCGTCGGCTAATTAGGGCCCGGTCGGATCGGGCCGCGACCTGGTCGTGGACAGGTCGCGGCGCAATCCGCCGGGGGCAGGCATGGCACTTGTGGCGCCGCGCCCTGCGGCCGAAGCCACATCTGGATTGAAAGGGTTACCGGCGAAAGCCCTGGATCGCAGGGCAGCCACCCACCCCGGTCGCTGGGGCATAAACGAAAAACGCCGCGTCACCCTTCGCGCTGAGGCTCGGGTGAGGCGACGTCTTTGTCGTTCGTGAGGGCAGCCACCTTTGGCTGCTCGGGTTTCCCTACAGCAAAAGCCGAGCCAACTTGCAAAGGTGCGGCATGGCGGGGCCTTGCACCGTCCTGGCGCTCGGCGGGCGAGTCAAGATGGTGCGTTGATCGCCGTGCGTGCGCCGCCTTGGAGCGTCATGCCGCCGCATCGCGGGGCGCTTGCCCACAATACCCCGCGGCCCAGGCCCGCCTCAGCCGAGCCAGTTGACCTGGGGAAACTTGGCGCTGAAGGCCTCGGGCATCGGCACCACGCGGCCGGCCTTGTAGTCGAAGAAGACGAAGCCGGACTTGGCCATGGCCACCAGGCTGCCATCGGCCGGGCGGCTGATGCGGAAGGTGATGTCGCCGCCGTAGCGGTTGAAGTCCATCACCCCGACCTCGAACAGCAGCCGGTCGCGGGCATGGGCCTCGGCGCGGTAGGTGGTGGCCAGATCCGTGACTATGATGCCGATGCCATCCTCGCGGGTTTCCTCGACGCCGAACTCGAACAGAAAGCGCGCCCGGGCCTCGGAAATCATCGAGATCATCGAATCGTTGCCCAGGTGATTGGCCGCATTGATGTCGGTCACGCGTACGGTGAGCTGGGTGCTGTAGCAGAACTGGTCTTGCGGGAACTCGAGTTGCAGGCGGGCCATGGCAGGTCTCGTCGGGCAATGGGCAAGCGGCGATTGTAACCGCTGGTTCGTCGCTCGCGGCGAGCGGCAGGGACAGGGCGCGGTGCGCGGGTTCTGACTAGAGTTCTAGCTGAGCCCTGTGCGCCGATCCGCGAGGCCCCAGCGATGGACTTCAAAGACTATTACGCGATTCTCGGCGTGGCCGAGAACGCCGATACCCAGGCGATCAAGACCGCCTACCGCAAGCTGGCCCGCAAGTACCACCCGGACGTCAACCGCGAGGCCGGGGCCGAGGAGAAGTTTAAGGAAGTCGCCGAGGCCTACGAGGTGCTGGGCAATGCCGAGCGGCGCGCCGAATACGACGAGGTGCGTCGCTACGGCCAGTCCGGCCAGGGCTTCGAGGTGCCGCCGGGATGGCAGGCCGGCGGCGGCTTTGGCGAGTTTTCCGGGCGCGGCGGCGGCGATTTCTCCGACTTCTTCGAGGCCATCTTCGGCTCGGCCGGCGCCGGCCGGGCAGGCGCCCATGGCCGCGAGCGCGGCCGCCGCGGCCAGGACGTGGAGATGGAGCTGCCGATCTTTCTCGAGGACACCCTGTGCGATGAGTCCAAGCAGATCGTCTACCAGATTCCCCAGTACGATGCCGCCGGGCGGCGCCTGGCCGATATCAGCAAGACCCTCAAGGTGAAGATTCCACCGGGGGTCAGCGACCACGAGCGCATCCGCCTCAAGGGCCAGGGCGCACCCGGGATCGGCGGCGCGCCGGCCGGCGACCTCTACCTGATCATCCGCCTGGTGCCCCATCCGTTGTTCGATGTCGAGGGCCACAACCTGATCCTCACGCTGCCCCTGGCGCCCTGGGAGGCGGCGCTGGGGGCCAAGGTGCGGGTGCCGACCCTGAGCGGGCAGCTCGAGCTGAACATTCCGCCCGGCAGCCAGACCGGCCAGCGCCTGCGCATCAAGGGCAAGGGCCTGGTCAACAAGTTGGGCGCCCGGGGCGATCTGTATGCCGTGCTCAAGGTGGTGATGCCCGGTCGCCATGATGCGGCGAGCGAGAAGCTCTGGCGGCAACTGGCCGAGCAGGCCGCTTTCGATCCGCGCCAGCAATGGAGCAAGCAGTCATGATCAGCAGTCTGAAGATGCAGTGGCACCTCGAGGAGTTCTGCCAACTGGCGGAGTTGCCGAGCGATTGCCTGATCGAGATAGTCGCGCAGGGCATCCTCGAGCCCAGTGGGCAGACGCCCGAGGACTGGCTGTTCGATGCCCAGGCCCTGGCGGTGGCCAGGCGCGCCGCGCGCCTGCAGCGCGACCTGGAGATCGACTGGGCGGGCATCGCCCTGGCCCTGCGCCTGCTCGATGAAC
>JBFHKK010000075.1:0-8918 GCA_041595475.1 Pseudomonas sp.
CCCCGGAGGTGTTCGCCGGCCTGTTGCAGCGCCTAGAGCGCGAGAAACAGTTGGAGCCGCTCCTGGTGCGTTATCACCTGACGGGCTCGCGCGCCGGTGAAAGCCGCTAAGGACTTGCTGCACGGCTAACAGTCCTCGCGCTAGAATCGGCCAGGTTTATTCGAGGGATGGGCAATGTCGCGAAGGATTCGCAAAGGGCTGTTTAAGTGTGGTGTTCTGCTGGCGCTGCTGTCAGCCGGCTCACTGGCTGCCGGGCAGCAGGTCAAGGTGGCGGCGGTGCACTTCCCCCCTTATGTGCTCAAGCCGGAGCTGTCCCCGGCGGGTCTGCTGGCGCAGCTGGTCGAGGCCTTGAATCAGGCGCAGGACCAATTCGATTTCGTCCTGCGGCCGACCTCGGTGGCTCGCCGCTTCGCCGATCTCGAGAACGGCAAGATCGATCTGGCGATCTTCGAGAATCCGGCCTGGGGCTGGCAGGCCATCGCCCATCGAGCGGTCGACATGGGCCTGGAGGACGCCGAGATCTTCGTCGCTCGCGCCGAACCGGGCCGCGGCCAGGACTATTTCGCCGAGCTCAAGGGCAAGCGTCTGGCCCTCTATAACGGCTACAACTACGCCTTCGCCGAGTTCAATATCGACCCCGAGTTCCTCAAGCGCCAGTTCAATGCCGAGCTGAGCCATTCCCACGACAGCAATCTCTTGAAGGTTGTGCACGGTCGCACGGACATGGCCTTGCTGGCGCGCTCCTTCGTCCATGACTTTCTCCGCAAGCGGCCTGAACTTGCCGGCCAGTTGCTGCTGTCCGAACGGGTCGACCAGCATTACCGCCACCACGCGCTCATCCGCCCGGGGGCGCCCATCAGTGCCGAGCAGTTTGCCGGGCTGGTGGAGCGGCTGCGCAGCGGCGGTCAGCTGGCGCAGATCTTCCGCCCCTATGGGATCGCGGTCTCGGCCAGTGCGGTGGCCCGCTCGGACGCAGCCGACTGAGCGGCGCATTGGCGCTTGCCCGGCGTGCGGTCAGCCTGGGCGAGACCGAGCGGGCCTAGCGGAAATAGCGCTCGAGCAACAGTGGGTCATCGAAATGGGCGCGGCCGATGAAGGCGGTGGCGTGCCGTCCCCACTGGCGCATGGCGCCGGGGGATATCACCCCGGATGGCCACAGCAGCCAGCGCTCCAGGCGCTCGCTGCCGGGCACCAGGCCCTGGTGGCCATAGAGGCTGCGCCAACCCTCGGGGTGGGGCAGCTGGCGCAAGGCCGCAAGTTTCTCCTGCTGGTAGCGCAGCGAGGGATAGGCCGAACGGCGCTTATCGACCCAGAGCAGCTGATGGTCCCCGGCGCTCAGCCAGAGGGTGGCGGCCTGGTGTCCAGCGAAATCCAGCCGGCGTGCCAACCGAGCCTCTTCATTGGCCGGCTGGTGGAAGCTGAGCGGCGACTGGCGCGGCAGGTAGAAGCTGTGCCAGCAGCCGCAGGGGTGAATGCTGTCGTACAGCAGCGCCTGGCCCTGGCGGTCGAGGGTCACCCGCCAAATCAGGCCATCCAGCTCGCCGCCATAGAGATCCAGGGCATGGGGCCTGGGCCGCTGGCTGAACCAGAACTGGTAGATCAACTGCAGCTGCCAGCGATCGCCGACTCGGCTCCAGCCATGCTGGCGATACAGGCGTGGTTGCTGGGCATTGAACAGGCGCCGACCGTCTGCGCCGAAATAGGGGCTGCCGACCCGGTCGCTGCGACTGGCCTGCTCGATGCGCAGGTGCGGGGCATGGCGGGCGAACAGGGCCTGCAGCTGCTCGGCGCTGGCCTGGGGCAGACCCAGGGCATCCTCGCTCAGGGTGATGGCTGTTGGCGCCGCTTGCGCCTGCAGGGGCTGGTAGCTCAGCCAGTGCGGGCCGTCCTCGGGGGCTTGGTTCTGGGCGGCGTTACGCTGCCAAGCGGCGATCCCGCGCTTGAACAGCGGCTCGATCAGCGGGTTGAGGCCGATCACCCGGGCCCAGCTGCGGTAGTCATCGCGGACCTGGGCGGCCTGCAGCGCGGCAGCGAAGGCCTGCGGGTCGTCGGCCTGGCGCCGCACCTGCTGGGCCCGGCAGGCAGCCAGGGCATCCTGCCGGGTCTGGTTCGACCAGAACCGGCGCTCGCGGGGGCTTAGTTGCGCAATCTCGATGGCGCTGGCTTCGGCATCGGCCGCGGCCAGGCGCTGCAGCCACAGGCGGCGCTGCTCTGCGCTTTCGGCGTGCTTGCCCAGTTCGGCCAGCAGTCGGTCGCTGCGCAAGCCGGCGAAACCTGCCAGTGGCTGGTACTGGAAATCGCGATGGGCCTCGCTGGCGCGCGCTAGGGCACCGAATAGCGCCGCACAGGAGGAATCGGCCGGCGGCGTCGGCGCCGCTGTCAGCGCCACGCAGCCGCTGAGGAGGACCGCCGCCAGGGCCGCCAGCAGGCTAGCGGCGGGCGTCCTTGCGTTCCTGAGCTTGCAGCTCGGCATTGCGTTCATGAATTCTCTTCAGCTGCTCGTCGCTCAGGGGCAGGGGTTTGGCGGTGCGCAGCAGCACCAGCAGACCACCGACGATAGAACCGAGAATGAGGATCAGCAGCAGCCAGGCATACCAGGGCATCGACAGGCCCTCCCGATAGCGGATCAAGCCTCACCATAGCGCTCGGCCGCAATGCTGTCAGCCTGGTTCGCCGGCGCGCCTGTTCAGCGGCGCACCTGCTTGAGCGTCTCGGCGATCAGGAAGGCCAGCTCCAGCGACTGGTCGGCGTTCATCCGCGGGTCGCAGTGGGTGTGGTAGCGATCCGAGAGGGCATCCTCGGTGATCGGCCGCGCGCCGCCGATGCACTCGGTGACGTTCTGCCCGGTCATCTCGATATGGATGCCGCCGGCATAGCTGCCCTCGGCCCGGTGCACGGCGAAGAACTGCTTGACCTCGGCGAGGATCTTCGCGAAATCGCGGGTCTTGTAGCCGCTGGAAGCCTTGATGGTGTTGCCGTGCATGGGGTCGCAGCTCCACAGCACCTGGCGGCCCTCGCGCTGCACCGCCTGAATCAGGCGCGGCAGGCCGGCCTCGACCTTGTCGGCGCCCATGCGCACGATCAGGTTGAGACGGCCCGGGTCGTTGTCCGGGTTGAGCACGTCGATCAGGCGGATCAGTTCCTCGTCGCCGATGCTCGGGCCGACCTTGACCCCGATGGGGTTGCCGACGCCGCGCAGAAACTCGACGTGGGCGCCATCCAGCTGGCGGGTGCGGTCGCCGATCCAGAGCATGTGCGCCGAACAGTCGTAGTAGCCGCCGGTGAGGCTGTCGCGGCGCACGAAGGCCTCTTCGTAATTGAGCAGCAGCGCCTCGTGGGCGGTGAAGAAGCTCGCCTCGCGCAGCTGCGGGGCGTCGTCCAGGCCGCAGGCGCGCATGAAGCCGAGGGTCTCGTCGATGCGATCGGCCAGTTGGCTGTACTTCTCCGCCAGGGCCGAGTTGGCGATGAAGTCCAGGTTCCACTGATGGACCTGGTGCAGGTCGGCGAAACCGCCCTGGGCGAAGGCCCGCAGCAGGTTGAGGGTGGCAGTGGACTGGTGATAGGCCTGCAGCAGACGCTCGGGATCCGGCACGCGGCTGGCGGCGTCGAAGCCGATGCCGTTGACGTTGTCGCCGCGATAGGCCGGCAGGGTGACGCCGTCGATGGTCTCCTCGCCGGCCGAGCGCGGCTTGGCGAACTGCCCGGCCATGCGCCCGACCTTGACCACCGGGCAGCCGGCGGCGAAGGTCATGACGATGGCCATCTGCAGCAGCACCTTGAAGGTGTCGCGGATCTTCGCTGCGGAAAACTCGGCGAAGCTCTCGGCGCAGTCGCCGCCCTGCAGCAGGAAGGCGCGGCCCTGGCTCACCTCGGCGAACTGGCGGCGCAACTCGCGGGCTTCGCCGGCGAAGACCAGCGGCGGGTAGCCGGCCAGGGTCTGCTCGACCCGCGCCAGGTGGGCGGCGTCGGGGTAGGTGGGCTGCTGCAGGATCGGCTTGCCTCTCCAGCTATCGGGGCTCCAGGGATGCGACATCGGCGGTCTCGGCTCGTGGCGGTACAATCGAATTCGCATGGTAACCGATAAGCCCTGTGCTTGAGGCCGATCGCCCTGATAGAGGCGCTGCATGGGGAAGCGCCCCCGGGCCGGCAATTTTCCCGTGACCCGGGCCAAGCCCTTGACCGACAATCCCCGGCATCGGCCGCGCGCGATCGCGCGGGCCCTCAGAATGGAGCCGCGGATGCCCGCTTTGCCCCCCAGCGACGAACTGCAGGATGAACGGCTGCTGGCCGAGGTCGAGGATGCCTTCGGCGTGATTCGCGTGGTGGAGATAGGCGCCTACCGCTTTCTCGAGTTCGGCGAGGCGATCGAGCAGAGCTGCGTGTTCAGCGCCGATCCCAGCTGGCTGGAGTACGACTATACGCGCGCCATGCTGCTCGGCGCCCTCTGCCATGCGGCGCCGGAGAGCGCGCTCTTCCTCGGCCTGGGCGCCGGCAACCTGACCCAGGCCTGCCTGCAGTTCCTCGCCCTGGAGGATGTCGAGGTGATCGAGCTGCGCCCCGAGGTGCCGCGCCTGGCCATGGAGTACCTGGGCCTGGCGGACGACCCGCGGCTGACCATTCGCATCGGCGATGCCCTCGAGCTGGTCGGCAGCGCCGAGACCTGCGACCTGCTGTTTCTCGACCTCTATACCGACAGCGGGCCCTCGGCCGCGCACCTGGCCTGGCGCTTTCTCGAGAGCTGCCAGCAGCGCCTCAATCCGGGCGGCTGGCTGGTGATCAATCAGTGGGGTTGCGACGACGGCAAGCCACTGGGCGCGGCGCTGCTGCGCGGGCTGTTCCACCGCCACTACTGGGAATGCCCGGTGAAGGAGGGCAATGTGATTCTGCTGGTGCCGGCCGACCTGGAGCAGCCGCTCGACCTCGCGGGCCTGCGCCTGCGCGCCCAGGCGCTGGCGCCGCGCCTGGGCTACAGCCTGGAGCCGCTGATCGAGGCGCTGCGCCCGGCCAGCTGAGGCAACTCGCCCTCTTGTGGTGCTTCGCGCGCTCCTGCAGCCGCTCTGGGTACGCGTGAAGGCTCGCCCAGCGCGGCCTGTGGGCGTGTTTGGGCGCTTGGTCTACTCCTTGCTTAGCCGATGACATCCTTGAAGTCAGCAGTGGGGAGTCAGCATGGCCCATCTACACAGCCACACCATGAATCTGAGTGCGCGCGAGCGCGCCTGGCTGCCCTGGTTCGGCCGCACCGGCAAGTTCGCCATGGGCTGGTCGTGCCGGCTCAATCGGCATCTCTATCCGCGTATCGAGCAGACCTTCGAAGGCATTGCGCAAACCCGCGTGCGCCTGCTGCAGAGCTGGGCCGCGGCGCATTGGGCGCATCTGGATGAACTGGCGCAGAGCCTGGGTGCGGGATTTGCCCAGGTCGACGGGCAACTGCTGCAGAGCAAGCGCGCGCAGGCGCCGGATTTCTCCGAACTCTTCGTCATCGACCCCCAGGGCCGGGTGCTGGCCTCCACCCACGCGCCCCACGTCGGCCAGCAGGATCTGAATCCGCAGGCGTTGCTGCGCGGCCTGCAGCAGCCCTTCCTGCATGGGCCCTACCGTGATCCGCTGAGCCTACGCATAGGCCCCTCCAGTTCGCGCTTTCACGATGCCGTGACCCTGATGTTCTATCAGCCGATCCGGGTGGCCGGGAGGACCCTGGGCTGCGTCTGCGGGCGAGTACCCAACGACGTGCTCGGCGACCTGATTCAGCGCGAGGCCGGGCACATCTATCCGGAGTCGGGGGACAACTATCTGTTCATGGTCGACTCGCGCTTCGATCCACAGATCCAGGCCGGCACCGCCCTGTCGCGCTCGCGCTTCGAGGACGACACCTTCAGTCATGGCGAAAACCTCAAGAGCGGCGTGAATACCGACTGGGGCGTGGTGCGGGTGCGCGAGCACACCGAGCTGGAGCTGCGCTTCGTCGATCCGGCCACCGGCCAGCTGCATCCCGGGGTGCGCGAAACCATCGCCAAGGGGCATAACCTGTTTGTCACCTACCCGGGCTATTCCGACTACCGGCACATCCCGGTGGTCGGCAAGGGCGTGACCTTCCAGCTGCCCGGCTCGGCGGATCGCTGGGGCATGATGTGCGAGGCCGATCTGGAGGAGGTCTACCGGCGCCGCTCGCTGAGCCTGGGGCTGATGAAGACCTACCTGCTGACCGTGTCCCTGGCCTTGGTCGCGACCACCCTGCTGCAGCAGTTCAGCGGTTTGTCCCAGGGCCTGCTGTATCTGCTCAATGCCGCCTTGCTGCTGCTCGGCGCCGGGCTTTTCGCCCGCTTCGGCGCCGGCCGGCTGGCGGCCCGCCTGGGCCGGATGACCGAGGTGGTTCGCACCATCGCCGAGGGCGAGGGCAACCTCAGCCAGCGCCTCGACCGGCAGCGCCTGGGCAACGACGAGACCGGCGACATGGGCGGCTGGATCAACAGCTTCATCGATAATCTGGACGGCATCGTCGGCCAGGTGATCAGCGCCTCCCACAGCGTGCGCCAGACCAACGAGGCCATGCTCCAGCGCAGCAGCCTGGCCGGGCAGACCTCCGGCCAGGTGGCCGAGGCGATCCACCGCATGCTGCTGCTGGTCGAGGAGCAGCTCGGCGAGATCGAGCAGGCCTCCATGACCGCCGAGCAGATGAAGCAGGCCATGGATCAGGTGGTGATCCGGGCGCGCCAGCAGTTCGAGACGGTGCGTGCCGGCACCCAGTCGATTCGCGACGTGGTCGAGCGCTCGGCGCAGAGCGTGCATTCGCTGGACAGTCGCATGGACGAGATCGGCAAGATCGTCGGCCTGATCAGCGACATCACCACCCAGACCAACCTGCTGGCGCTCAATGCGGCCATCGAGGCGGCGCGGGCCGGCGACCAGGGCCGCGGCTTCGCCGTGGTGGCCGGCGAGGTGCGCACCCTGGCCGGGCGCACGGCCGACGCCGCCCAGCAGATTCGCAGCCTGGTCGAGGGTCTGCAGCGCCAGACCCAGGAGGCGGTCGCCTTCATGGAAGGTGGGGTAGGCGATGTCGATGCCAGCCTGCGCCTGACCCTCGAGGCCTCCTCGGAGAACCTGCAGCTGCACCATGCCGTGGAGCAGATGTTCGCCATCATCAAGCAGCTGCACGAGCGCAGCCTGAGCTACGGCCAGACGGTGCGCGGGGTCGACCAGGCCACCAGCGAGATGGGCCAGAGCCTCGGGGTGCTGCACAGCAGCGCCGAGGGCGTGCGCCACACGGCCGGCAAGCTGCAGCAACTGGTCGGCCAGTTCCGCGTCAGCGCCAGGCTCCTGGGCGCGTCTTGAGCAAGGAGTCGGGCTTTGGGCCGAGCAGGCGTTCGGCCCAGAGCCGGCGGGGCGCCGATGACCACTCGGCGGTGATCGGCTTAGAAGCGGATAAAAGCCGCACATGGACGTGCTTTTCCGGTATAGTGCGCGCCGGTCAATTCTTGGCCACGTTCAGGTAGTGCAACGCGCCCGAAGGCTCTCTTCGGCAGCCTGTCCGCCAAAGCGGACAATCCTTGACGATTCATTTATCACGACGTTTTCGCAAATCCCCGCCGACCAGGCTGCCAGGGTGACTTTCGAGTCTTGCACGGCATGCGCAGCTTTGGAACATGGGTCTTTGCGGATGCACTTGAGGCAGACCCATGACCCAGGAAATCGGCGGCTTCGCCGCGCTCGGACTTCATCCCAACATTCTCGCCGCACTGACCGCCGTCGGTTACGAAGAGCCTTCGCCGATCCAGGCCCAGGCCATTCCGGTGATCCTCGGCGGCCACGACATGATCGGCCAGGCCCAGACCGGTACCGGCAAGACCGCGGCCTTCGCCCTGCCGCTGCTGTCGAAGATAGACCCGGCCAAGCGTGAGCCCCAGGCGCTGATCCTGGCGCCGACCCGCGAGTTGGCCCTGCAGGTGGCCACCGCCTTCGAAACCTATTCCAAGCAGATGCCCGGCCTTAACGTGGTCGCCGTCTACGGCGGCGCGCCCATGGGCCCGCAGCTGAAGGCCATCCGCCAGGGCGCCCAGGTCATAGTCGCCACGCCGGGGCGTCTGGTCGATCACCTGCGCCGTGACGAAAAGGTCCTCTCGACCGTGCAGTACCTGGTCCTCGACGAGGCCGACGAGATGCTCAAGCTGGGCTTCATGGACGATCTGGAAGTGATCTTCGAGGCCATGCCGGAGAGCCGCCAGAGCGTGCTGTTCTCCGCGACCCTGCCGCATTCGATTCGCGCCATCGCCGAGAAGCACCTGCGCAACCCGCAGCACATCAAGATCGCCTCCAAGACCCAGACCGTCACCGCCATCGAGCAGGCCCACCTGATGGTCCATGCCGACCAGAAGCATGCCGCGGTGCTGCGCCTGCTGGAGGTCGAGGAGTTCGACGCGCTGATCGCCTTCGTGCGCACCAAGCAGGCCACCCTGGATCTGGCCGCCGCGCTGGAAGCCAAGGGCTACAAGGCCGCCGCGCTGAACGGCGACATCGCCCAGAACCAGCGCGAGCGGGTGATCGACTCGCTCAAGGACGGTCGCCTGGATATCGTGGTCGCCACCGACGTGGCCGCCCGCGGCCTGGACGTGCCGCGCATCACCCACGTGATGAACGTGGACATGCCCTATGACCCGGAATCCTACGTGCACCGCATCGGCCGCACCGGCCGCGCCGGCCGCACCGGCCGTGCGCTGCTGCTGGTCACCCCGCGCGAGCGGCGCATGCTGCAGGTGATCGAGCGGGTCACCGGGCAGAAGGTCGGCGAGGTCAAGCTGCCCAACGGTCAGCAGGTGCTGGACGCACGGATCAAGAAGCTCACCGCCGCCCTGGCGCCGCTGGTGGCCGATGCCGAAGCCAGTCATGGCGAGCTGCTCGACCGTCTGACCGGCGAGATCGGCTGC
>JBFHKK010000076.1:0-8896 GCA_041595475.1 Pseudomonas sp.
CGACGCCTGGTGCATGCAGTGGCTGGAGCGCTTCTCGGTGGCGGTGAATGCCAAGCGGCGCATCCGCGAGCTGTCCAAGGGCAATGTGCAGCGGGTGGCGCTGGCCCATGCCATGGTGGTACAGCCCAAGCTGCTGGTGCTGGACGAGCCGCTGTCGGGCCTGGACCCGGTCGGGCGCAAGGATGTGGTGGAGATTCTCAACGAGTACAAGCGCGAGGGTGGGGCCATCTTCTTCACCTCCCACGTCCTGCACGACGTCGAGCGTATCGCCGACCGCTTCGGCTTTATCAACAAGGGCGAGTTGCTCACAGTGCGTTCGCCCCGCGAGTTGGCGGCCGAGCGCGCCGATCAGATGCTGGTGCGTTTCAATGCCCCGCAGCCGATCGAGGCGGGCGCGCGGCAGTTGCGCGAGGGTGAGTTCGAGTGCGAAGTCAGCCAGCAAGACTTGCCGGCCTTCATCGCCCAACTCAATGCGCTGGGCGGGCATCTGCTCACGGTCAAGCCGGCAGATTCCCTGGAGACGGTGTTCTTCAATATTCTGGAAGGCGCCGCGGCTCATGCGCCTGCGAGTTCGACGCCGGTGGGCGCCTCGGTCTGAGGCGCTCCCGCTTAGAGGTGCAGACGCATCGACAGGTCCACCGCCTTGATGTCCTTGGTCAGGGTGCCCAGCGAGATATAGTCCACCCCGGTCGCGGCGATGGTTCTGAGGGTGCCTTCGTTGATACCACCCGAAGCCTCCAGCTTGGCCCGGCCGCCGGTGATATTCACCGCCTGGCGCATGTCGGCCAGTGACAGCTCGTCGAGCATGATGATGTCGGCGCCGGCCGCCAGGGCTTCGCGCAATTCCTCCAGGCTTTCCACCTCCACTTCCACCGGCCGGCCCGGGGCGATCTGGTGGGCGGCCTGCACCGCCTGGGCGATGCCGCCGCAGGCGGCGATGTGGTTTTCCTTGATCAGGAAGGCGTCGTAGAGGCCGATGCGGTGGTTGTGGCAGCCGCCGCAGGTGACCGCGTACTTCTGCGCCAGGCGCAGGCCCGGCAGGGTCTTGCGGGTGTCGAGCAGCCTGACCCCGGTGCCCTCGACCAGGTCGGCGTAGTGCCGGCAGCGGGTCGCCACCGCCGAGAGGGTCTGCAGGAAGTTCAGCGCGGCCCGCTCGCCGCTCAACAGCGAGCGGGCCGGGCCTTCCAGGTGAAAGAGGATCTGATTGGGCGTCACCCGCTCGCCGTCGCCGACCTGCCAGTGCACGCTGACGCGCGGGTCGAGTTGGCGGAAGACCGCGTCGACCCAGGCGCTGCCGGCCAGCACCGCCGCTTCCCGGGTGATGACGCTGGCACGGGCCAGGCGCTCGGCCGGAATCAACTGGGCGGTGATGTCGCCGCTGCCGATGTCCTCGGCCAGGGCGCGGCGCACGTTGGCGTGGATTTCGGCGGTCAGGTCGGCGAGGGTCAGGTTGGGCATGACGGTCTCCAGGGCTGGGCCGGGCGATTATAGGGATTGCGCGCGGCGCCTGCAGCGGATTTGCCGGCGGCCAGCCGGATCGCGCCGGCGCCGGGGCACTGGTCGGCCAGGTTCCGGCATCTGTGACCTGGGTCATATCTAAACAAAGTCCCGGCTTGGTGGCTGAGCCTGTCGTCCTATAATGCTGAAGCTGATTAACAGGCTTTTGGCGCCACGTTTTTGGCGTTCTGGATGGATCCTCGCTGTTCGCTGTGCAGACCCCAACTCCCGTCAACCAGCGGTCTGCTGGAGGCTTACCATGAAGACTGATGCGAATGTGGTCCATCTGAGCAAGGTGGCCGCCGAGCACTCGCCCACTTCGCCGTTAGGAAAATTGCCCGTGGCGCTCACTCAAGTGCGTGACAGGGCTGCCCAGCAGCTCAAGCAGGCCTTGCAGGCACTGTTCGAGAATGCCGATGACAGCCTGTTCGAAATGGCCGACCGGGCCACCAGCAATGCCGAGCAGAATGCCTACTTCGAGGCGATGCGCGATCTGCGCCTCAAGCGCAAGAGCATCGAGCGCGGCTTCCTGCAGAAGCTCTTCGAGTCCTTCAACAGCCTGAACCAATATGAGTTGGGCAAGACGCCGCCGCTGGAGGCGCTGTCGTTCGACAGCCTGTCGCTGCTGCAGCACGACGAGCTCGAGGAGTCGGTGGCGCTGGAGGCCATGGTGGCCAAGGTCATGAGCCGCGACGGCGTCGCCGTGGGTCACCTGAGTGCCCGACTCAATACGCAGGTCAGCAAGAAGATCGACGACAAGTCCAACCCGCTGGGCCCTGCCGCGCTCTGCGGCGCCTTCCTCGACGCCTGCAGCGGTCTGGGCGTGGAGATCCGGGTCAAGCTGATCGTGCTGAAGATGTTTGAGCGCTATGTGCTCAACGACATCGGCCAGCTTTATGCCGAGTGCAATCAGTTGCTGATCGCCGCCGGCGTGCTGCCGGAGTTGAAAGCCGCGCCGCCGAGAAGCGCGCCGGGACGTTCCACGGCGCCGGCACGCAGCGGGCACGCGTCGGCTGCCGCCGGCCCGGCGACTCTGGATGAGGACGCCGAGGCGGCCGTGCAGGAAATGTTCGGCACCCTGCAACAGCTGCTCGCCGGCGCGCGCGGCAGCTTGTTGCCCGCGCGTGAGCGACCGGCAGACGCGCAGCCGATCAGCAGTCAGGACCTGATGCGCCTGTTGTCCTTCATGCAGCAGCGTGCGCCTGAGGCGGCGGAGGATGATTTCGATCTGCGCCAGCAGGTCGAGCAACTGCTGCGGCGGGCCAGCGCCAAGAGCGGCAAGTCGCGCGTGGTCGGCGAGATGGACGAGGACGTGATCAATCTGGTGGCGATGCTGTTCGAATTCATCCTCGATGATCGCAGCCTGCCGGACTCCATGAAGGCGCTGATCGGCCGCCTGCAGATCCCCATGCTCAAGGTGGCGGTGCTGGACAAGACCTTCTTCGCCCGCGGCAGTCATCCCGCCCGGCGTCTGCTCAACGAGATCGCCGCGGCCGCGCTGGGCTGGAGCGATCAGACGGACGTGCAGCGCGACAGCCTGTACCAGAAGATCGAGCAGGTGGTGCAGCGCGTGCTTAACGATTTCGTCGACGATCCGCTGATATTCAACGAGCTGCTGGCCGACTTTCTCGCCTTCGTCGGCGCCGAGCGCCGGCGCAGCGAGTTGCTCGAGCAGCGCACCCGCGATGCCGAGGAAGGCAGTGCCAAGGCCGAGCTGGCCCGTCGCCAGGTCGAGCAGGCGCTGAACCAGCGCCTGCTCGGCAAGACCCTGCCGCAGGTCGTACCGGGCTTGCTGCAGAACGCCTGGAGCAAGGTGCTGATGCTCATGTACCTCAAGCATGGGCCGGAGTCGGACGAGTGGCAGGCGGCGTTGGCCACCATGGACGACCTGATCTGGAGCGTCGAGCCGCAGCAGGACGAGCAGGCCCGCGAGCGCCTGCTCGAGCTGGTGCCGACGCTGCTCAAGGCGCTGCGCGAGGGCCTGGCGAGCGCCGCCTTCGATCCCTTCGTCATGGGCGAGTATTTCAGCCAGCTGGAGGCCCTGCATGTGCAGGCCTTTGCCCGCTTCAAGCCTGAGGAAGCCGAGGCGGCGCCGGCCGAGATCCAGCCGGTGAACGCCGGGGGGGCGGCCGAGCCAAACCTCGAGTTGCCGCTGCTGGAGTTGCCGCCGAGAGCCGAGGAGGGCCCGCGTACCGAAGCGGTGAAGCTGGTCGAGGTGGTCGAGGAAATCGTCCTGCTGCCGCCCGGACAACAGCGTGCGAGCGAACCTGAGGTCGAGCTGGCCGAGGACGACGAGGCGCTGGCCCAGGTCGACAATCTGCATGTCGGCAGTTGGCTCGAGCTTCAGGAAGACGAAGAGCACAAGCTGCGTTGCAAGCTGGCGGCGGTGATCAAACCCACGGGCAAGTTCATCTTCGTCAATCGCACCGGCATGAAGGTGCTGGAGAAAACCCGCATGGGCCTGGCCGTGGAGTTTCGTCGTGGCGCCGTGCGCCTGCTCAACGACGCGCTGCTGTTCGACCGGGCGCTGGAGTCGGTGATCGGCAACCTGCGTCGGCTCAAGGGCGCCTGAGCG
Source organism: Pseudomonas sp. (assembly GCA_041595475.1). GTDB lineage: Bacteria > Pseudomonadota > Gammaproteobacteria > Pseudomonadales > Pseudomonadaceae > Aquipseudomonas. Next base: position 4,073 of record JBFHKK010000076.1, read on the forward strand.
TCAGCGCTGGCGTGACCTGGGACTGACGGGCGTCAGTGGTTGCGTCTATGGTTGCGGACCCATGCTTGGCCGCGCCGGTGCGCTGCTCTAGAGTTAAGGCTCGTTCAAGGAGCCTTTATGCAACTGGATCCCCGTAGTGGCTGGTGTCAGGGTGTCCGCCACTGCCCCTCGCCCAATTTCAATGCCCGTCCGCAGGGGGAAGTTTCCCTGCTGGTGATCCACAATATCAGCCTGCCCCCCGGCGAATTCGGCACTGGCAAGGTGCAGGAGTTCTTTTGCAATCGCCTGCGGGCCGACGAGCACCCCTATTTTGCCGGGATCGCCAGCATGCAGGTATCGGCGCATTTCTTCATCGAGCGCGACGGCGTCATCACGCAGTTCGTGTCCTGCAACGAGCGCGCCTGGCATGCGGGGCAATCGAGCTTCGCTGGGCGCGACAACTGCAACGATTTTTCCCTCGGCATCGAGTTGGAAGGCTGCGATGACCTGGCCTACACCGATGCCCAGTATGCGGCCCTGAGCGACTTGGGCCGCGAGCTGCAGCGCGCCTATCCGGCGCTGAGCGATTCGCGCATCTGCGGCCACAGCGACATCGCGCCCGCGCGCAAGACCGACCCCGGACCGGCCTTCGATTGGTCGCGGTTGCGCGCCGGGCTCATTCAGAGAAAGGAGGCGTTATGAATTTTCTGGTGTTGTTGCTGGTGCTCTGGGTCGAGAAATTCTCCTCCTGGCGCCGCGCGATTCAACATGACGGTCCCTGGCTCGGCCTGCTGGCCAAGGTCGAGCGACAGCCGGATTTCGTCGAAAGCCCCTGGCTGGCGATTCTTTTGCTGGTGGTGCTGCCGCTGGCGGCGCTGACGGTGGTGCTGGCGATTCTCGAGCCGCTGGCCTATGGCTGGCTGGCCCTGCCCGTGCACCTGCTGGTGCTGATCTACAGCCTGGGCCGGGGCGATCTGCAGACCGAACTGGGGCCCTTTCGCGACAGCTGGCGCCGCGGTGACAGCGAGGCCGCCTACCTGGTCGCACGGCGTGACCTGGGGCTGGAGGCGGAAGAGGAAACCGGTCTGCTGCAGGGCGTGCAGGGGCATCTGCTCTGGCAGGCCTACCAGGGCTTTTTCGCGGTGATCTTCTGGTACGCCCTGCTCGGGCCGCTGGCGGCACTGGCCTACCGCCTGCTGGCGTTGATGGGCGAGCATGCCGAGCAGAAGGCGCTGCGCGAGCGCGCCGTGCATCTGCGGCATGCCTTCGACTGGTTGCCGGTGCGGGTGCTGGCGGCGACCTTCGCCCTGGTCGGCAGCTTCGTCGCGGTGAACCGGGCGCTGCTGCACGAGCTGCTCAGCTGGGACATCTCTGCCGCGCAATTGGTGATCAATGTCGGTCGGGCCGCCAGCGAGCTGCAGGCGCCGCAGATCGGCGAGGCCGGGGTGGGCAGCCTGGATAGCCTCTGGCAGCTGCTGGTGCGCGCGGCGGTGCTCTGGTACGCGGTGTTCGCGGCCTGGACGCTGTTCCTGTAAGCCGACCGCGGCAGAGGCGATGCCGCCTTAGCATTAACCTTAAGTTACAGCGCAAATGGGCGATAAGGGTTATATAGGCGGCCTGCAGTGACCCGGCCGCCGCGGTCCGCGCCTTGCCCCCAACGATTCAGCACTGGAGAGGTCTTGTGAAGACACTGTTGTACCCGGCCATCGCGCTGATGAATCGCCTCAGCTACGGCATGAAGTTCAGCCTGATCAGCGTGCTGTTCTTTCTGCCCATGCTGGTCACCAACTTCTACCTGGTGCGCGATGCCTATCGCCAGTTCGTCAGCACCCAGGCCTCCCTCGACAGCCTGGATGTGCTGGGCAATGCGCTGGGCGTGCGGCGCAGCCTGGAAAGCTATGCCGATCTGTTGAAGATCAACGAGATGATCGGTCAGTCCGGTCAGGCGGCTGGCCTGGAAAACCGCATCGCCCAGTTGCACGACGATATCGCCGCCTCCTTGCAGGCGCTCGCGCCGGCCGTGCGCGCCGGCGAGCAGGTTCAGGAGTTCAACGCCAAGCGCGATGAGCTGGTTTCCGCATTGCGCGCGGTGCAGGCGGAAAGCTCGCTGCAGGGCAAGGCGGTGATGGCGAACAAGCTGTTGAGCCAGTCCCAGGTGTTCATCAAGTTGCTCGCCAGCCAGGCCGGTTTGAGCCAGGACCGCCAGCGCGATGTGCGCCTGATCAGTGAGCTGATCACCGCCGTGACCCCGCAGGTGACCGCGCCCCTGAGCGAAGGGCGGGCAATAGGCGCTTATTCCCTGGGCCAGGGCTTTCTCAATTCCGCAGCCAGCAGCCGCTTCGATGAACTGCTGCTGCAACTGGAAAAGGTGCACGCCGAGTACGGCCTGGCGTTGGACGAGGCGCTCGCCACCAGCCAGGCCGCGCGAACGGCGCTGGGCGAACGGGCCGCGGCCAGCCGCGCCAGTCTGAAGGACAGCGCCCTCTTGTTCGAGGACAAGGTGGTGGTCGCCGACAGCCTGGACGCGCCCTGGCCGGACTTCTACGACCAGGTCAGTGCGCAGTTGGCCAAGACCTATGCGTTCAACGACGGGCTGCTGGCCTTCCTCGAGCAGCAGCTGCAGGAGCGCCTGGCCGAGAACCGCGGGCAGATGCTGCTGCTGGTGGTGGCCCTGCTGCTGGTGTTCTTGCTGATCCTCTATCTCTACGCCGGTTTCTACGTCTCGACTCGCGGCACCCTGAGCAGCCTGGGCGAGGTGATGGACAAGGTCGCCGCCGGCGACATGACGGTCAGCTTCAGGGCCCAGAGCCAGGACGAGCTGGGCCATCTGGGCGAGGTGTTCAACCAGACGGTCAGCCAGATCCGCAGCCTGATCGAACGGGTCGGGCAGACGGTGGGCGAGGTCGAGCGCCAGGCCGGACGGGTGGAGAGCATTTCCGGCGACAGCAGTCGTGCAGTTGCCGGCCAGCGCAGTCAGATCGAACAGGTCGCCACGGCCATGAACGAGATGTCCGCCACCGCTCAGGAGGTGGCCCGCAGCGCGGCCGGCGCGGTCGGCAGCGCCCACAGCGTCAACCAGGAAACCATCAGCGGGCGGGCCCTGGTCGAGACCCAGGTCGGCAGCATTCAGCGCCTGGCCGGCGAGATCGACCAGTCGGTGACGGTGATCAACCAGCTGGCCAGCGACAGCAAGTCGATCAGCCAGGTGCTGGATGTGATCAAGGGCATCGCCGAACAGACCAACCTGCTTGCGCTCAATGCCGCGATCGAGGCCGCTCGGGCCGGCGAGCAGGGCCGCGGCTTCGCCGTGGTGGCCGACGAGGTGCGCAATCTGGCCAGGCGCACCCAGCTCTCCACCGAGGAAATCGAGAAGATGATCAGCCAGCTGCAGGCCGGCGTCGACGCGGCGGTGCGGGCCATGGGCGTCAGCCATCAGATGGCCGGCAGCACGGCGGGTGAGTCGAGCAAGGTGCAGCAGGCGCTGGAGAACATCCTCGGCGCGGTCAGCATGATCGTCGACCAGAACCAGCAGATTGCCGCCGCCGCCGAGGAGCAGACCGCGGTGGCCCATGACATCGACCAGAGCATCGTGCAGATCAACCAGGCCGGCGAACGCACCGCCGACGGTGCCAGTCAGACCGCCCAGGCCAGTCGCGAACTCTCGGCGCTGGTGGCCCAGCTCAAGCAGTTGATCGGCGCCTTCCGCGTCTAGGTGCTACCGCCAGCGTGCCCCGGGCCCGCCAATCGGCGGGCCTTTTCCTATAGGGGATCCCAGCCGAACAGCGCGCAGGCATTCTCGCAGCTGGCCCTGGCCAGTTGCGTCGGCTCGACGCCCATAAGCGCGGCCAGCTCGTTGCAGATCTGCGGCAGATATTCCGGGCTGTTGCGCTGCTGGGCGTGCATCGCCGGCGCCATGTCGGGCGAGTCGGTCTCCAGCACCACGGCCTCCAGCGGCAACTGCGCCACCACCTTGCGCAGGCGCTTGGCCTGCGGCCAGGTCGGCGCGCCGCCCAGGCCCAGTTTGAAACCCAGCTTGAGGTATTCGCGCGCCTCCTCGACGCTGCCGGCGAAGGCATGGATGATGCCCGCACGCTTGAGCTTGAAGCGCTTCAGGGTGGCGATCACCGGCGCGTGGGCGCGGCGCACGTGCAGCAGCGCCGGCAGCTCGAACTCATCGGCCAGGCGCAGTTGGGCCTCGAACAGCTGCTGCTGACGCTCACGATCGAGGTCCTCGAGAAAGTAATCCAGGCCGAACTCGCCGACGGCGCAGAGCTGCCGCTCGCCGGCCAGGCGCTGCAGCCAGTCGCGCAGCGCGTCCAGGTGCTCGGGGCGATGCTGGTCGAGATAGGCCGGATGCAGGCCGAAGGCGGCGTAGAGGCCGGCATCGCTTTGCACCAGGTTCCACAGGCGCTGCCAGTTGCCCTCGAATACCCCGAGCACCACCAGCCGTTGCACGCCATGCGCCCGACAGCGCTCGAGCAGGTCGCGGCGGTCGGCGTCGAAGTCCGGGAAGTCCAGATGGGTGTGGGTGTCGATCAGCTGCATGGTTACAGCATCGGCGAATTGCCCGGGTCGCGCCAGTGACGGGCCGCCGACCGCGGCGGCGCCTGCTGGCGCCGTGCGGTCGCTGGGGGCTTAGTGGTGCTCGCGGGTGGCGCGGAATTTCACCTCCGGCCAGCGCTCTTCCATCAGGCTCAGGTTGACCCGGGTCGGCGCCAGGTAGGTCAGATGACCGCCGCCGTCGATGGCCAGGTTCTCGAAGGCCTTGTCGGTGAACTCCTTGAGCTTCTTCTCGTCGGCGCAGTCGATCCAGCGCGCCGACCAGACGTTGATCGCCTCGTAGGC
>JBFHKK010000077.1:0-8877 GCA_041595475.1 Pseudomonas sp.
ATGAACGAAACGGCCTGGAGCGGCGCCGCCGGCGCGGTGCAGGACAGCTCCGGCAACGGCCTGCACGGCCGCGCCTACAACGGTGCGACCACCAACGGCGCGACCCCGGCCCTGGCGCCGGATGCCAATGGCTTCGGCACCTGCCGTTATGGCGAATTTCGCTCGGCCAACAGTCGCTATCTGCAGGCGGACAACAGCAGCCGCCTGAGCCTCAATGGCAGCTTCACCATCGGTATCTGGGTCTATCCACTGACGCGCGCCGCCTCCTTGATGAGCGTCGTCTCCAAGGATGGCAACTACGAATTTCATATCCGCAACAATGGCCGCATCAACTGGTGGTGGCAGACCACGGGACCCAACGCCACCGTGCAGTTCGACAGCACCAGCGCGGTGCCGCTCAATCGCTGGAGCCATGTGGCCATCCGCTTCAGCCCGGGTGCCCAGCACATCTTCATCAATGGCGTGGCGGCCGGCAGTGCCAGTTTCGCCGGTACGCCGCGGCTCAACAGCAGACCCTTCCAGGTCGGCCAGGATCAGGGGCTGGACGGGCGTTATTTCAATGGTGCGCTGGATGAGCTGCGGGTCTACGATCGCGCCCTCAGCGACGCTCAGATCTTTCAGCTGACCCAGGAACGCCCGGTGGTGTGCCCGCCGCAGGGACCCGATCACTACCGCCTGGAGTTTGCCAGCAGCCAGGCACTGACCTGCAACCCCTTGGCGATCAGCGTGCGCGCCTGCCAGGACGCCAGCTGCAGCAGTCTTTTTCCCAGCGCGGCCACGGTCAATCTGACCCCGGCCGGCAACTGGTCGAGCAATCCGCTGACCTTTACCGGCAGCGGCGCGACCCAGTTCCGCCTGACCAGCCCCGGCAGCGTCACTCTCGGCCTCAGCGCCACGCCGACGGCGAGCAATCCGCTGCGCTGCATCGTCGGTGGGGTCGCCGGCAGCTGCGCGGTGAATTTCGCCGACAGCGGCTTCATCCTCGATGTGCCCAACCTGCTGGCGGCCAAGCCGACAGCGGGTAGCCTGCGGGCGGTGAAGAAGGACGATGCCAGCCAGGCCTGCGTGCCGGCCTTCGCCAATGTCAGTCGCACCCTGCAGTTTTCCCGCAGCTACAGCGATCCGGCCAGCGGCACCCAGCCGGTTTGGGTCAATAACACGGCGGTCACCAATGCCAGCAATCTCAGCCTGAGCTTCGACGGCAGCGGTAGCGCGCCGCTCAGCGTGCGCTACGACGACGCCGGGCGCATGCTACTCACGGCGAGCTACAGCGGCAGCAGCGCGACCAACGACGCCGGGCTGCAGATGAGCGGGGTGGATGATTTCGTCAGCAAGCCCTATGGCCTGCTGCTCGAGACCGATACCTCTGCGGCCTGCACGAGCGCCGATATCAGCTGCCCAACCTACCCGGGTGGGGTGCGCGCCGGGGATCCCTTCAGCCTGCGGATCAAGGCGGTGGCCTGGCAGAGCGACGGCGAGCCGCTGACCGCCGCGGCCCTGGCCGACAATCTGGTCACGCCGAATTTCCAGCACGGCAATATTGCGTTGAGCAGCCAACTGCTGGCGCCGGCCGGGGGCAGCAATGGCGTCCTGGGTGTGCCCAGCTACAGCCATGCACTGGGCTCACAGACCGCTGTCAGCCAGAGCATGTCCGAGGTGGGGGTGTTCCGGATCAGCGCCACCCCGCCTGCCGCTGGCTATTTCGGCGAGACGATCAGTGGCGGCAGCAGTGGCCTGGTCGGTCGCTTCATCCCCGCCTACCTGGGGGTGGCCGGCACGGCCAGCCTGACCCCCAGTTGCGGCGTCTTCAGCTACCAGGGCCAGCCGATCAGTTTCGCCACCGGTCAGGCGCCGCAACTGACGGTGACCGCGTTCAATCGCGCAGGCGGGGTGACCCAGAACTATGACCGCGGCGTCTTCTGGCGCCTGAATACCCCGCCGCGGGTGGACGACCCCCTTGATCCGGACGATGACTTCGCCTCCATCACCGGCCTCGCCAGCCTTGATGCCAGCGGCCGCCTGCAGCGCAGCGGCGCGATCCTCGCTACCGTGAGCGGTGCGGACGATGGCGACGGCGCCCGGCGCTTCGGCTGGAGCGACGAGCAGCTGAGTTATGTACCGGCGGCCCTGCCGACGACGGATGACCTGCCGTTCGATGCGGCCATCCGCCTGAGCTTCCCGGCTACCAGCCTGACTGACTTGGATGGTGCCTGCTATGGCACGGGCGGGACCTGCCAGGCCTTCGCCCTGGATTTCGGCGGTAGCCCGGTGCGACTGGGCCGGCTGAGCCTGGGCAATGCCCATGGCTCGGAATTGCAGGGCCTCGACCTGGCGCTGCGTCTGGAGAGCTGGCAGGCGGTGGGCGGCGCCAGCTTCCAGGTCGAGCCGCAAGATGCCTGCAGCGTGGCGGTTCTGGGCGCGCCTGTGCTGCACAGCTTCGTCGGCAACCTGAATGCCGGGGAAACCACCCCCAGCCTGGTCAGCCCGGTTGCCGGCGTTGGCCTGGTGCGTCTGAGCGCGCCGGGGGCCGGCAACGACGGCGCGGTGCAGGCCCACTTCCCGTCCAGTCCGAGCTGGCTGCTCTACGACTGGACCGGCGCCGGCCGCCAGACCGCCCAGGGGTTGGCCCGCTTCGGCGTCTACCGCGGCGCGACGCCCTTGATCTTCCGTCGCGAGCTGTATCGCTGAATAAGCGGGCAAGCCCGGCGGCGTGGTTCAGGGGCTCGAAGCCGCTCCGTCATGGCCTGTTCCGACGAGCGGCGCAAGCGCCGCCACCATGGGCTTTGCGCGGCGCCAAAAGACGCTCAATCGAGCCAGGCCGGCGGCCGAGCTGTTTCATCCGTGAAACAGCGTACTAGCCTTGTTACGACGAACAACCAGTTGCCGATGTCCGTGGGTCCGATGGCCGCGGCGGGGAGTTTGTCTGATGAGCATGAAGCGCATGGGCCGGGTCGTCGGCCTGATCAGTTTGTTGGGAGTCGTCGGCGATGCCCTGGCAGCGCCGGGCGACCAGGGTTTCCCCGAGCAAATCGGGCAGGTGCCGCCCGGCCGGCTCAAGAGCCAGATCGAGCGGCTGCCGCCGGCCGCCCAGCAGCGGGCGCTGGAGTGGCTTCAGCGCTTTTCCCTGCCGCTGCAGGACTACGACTACCTGCAGGTCGACCGCGAAGGCGCGATCTACTACGCCGACACCGAGCTACCCGAGCCGGTCGAGGAGGCGCAAGAGAGCCTGCCGGCCATGCCGGAGGCGGTCGCCCCGGAACAGACCTTCTTTCTGCACAGCCGCCCGGGCGCCGCGCGGGTGGTGTTCCTCGATTTCGACGGCGCCGTCATCAGCGGCACCGCCTGGAACAGCGGTCGTGCCGACCCGCTGTTCGCCCGGCCTTTCGACACCGACGGCAACCCAAACAGCTTCAGCGACGCCGAGCGCGCGGCCATCGCCGAAATCTGGCACCGGGTCGCCGAGGATTTGGCGCCCTTCGATATCGACGTCACTACAGAGGCACCGAGCAGCTTCGGCCCGCAGACCGGGCACGTACTCATCACCGCCGATAGCGACGCCAACGGTGCGCCCATGCCAGCGCAAAACGCCGGCGGCGTGGCCTATGTCGGGGTCTGGGGGCGCTCCAACTACACCTACTATCAGCCGGCGCTGGTGTATTTCGACAACCTCGGCAACGGCTATCCGCCCTATGTGGCCGAGGCGGCCAGTCACGAACTGGGCCACAACCTGGGCCTGAGTCACGACGGCACCAGCAGTCAGAGTTATTACACCGGCCACGGCACGGGCTATGTGTCCTGGGCGCCGATCATGGGTGTGGGTTACTCGATGAACGTCACCCAGTGGAGCAAGGGCGAGTATGCCGGGGCCAACAATACCCAGGACGACCTGGCCATCATCGCCGCCAAGCTGAGCTATCGGGCGGATGATCACGCCGGCACCCTGAGTGCCGCCACGCCGCTCAGCGTCGATGGCAACGGCAGCGTCTATGTGACCTTCCCCGAGATCGATCCGCATAACCTGAGCCCGGCCAACAAGGGCGTGATCGAGAGCCGCAGCGACGCGGATATGTTCTGGTTCGATGCCGGCGCAGGGCCGCTCAGCTTCAATGTCACCCCGGCCTGGGAGGCCTTCTACAGAAGCTCCCGGCGCGGCGCCAATCTGGATATCCAGGCGCGCCTGTACAACAGTAGCGGCCAGTTGCTGGCCAGCAGCGACCCGACCGACAACACCCTGGCGCAGCTGGATGCCGAGGTCGCGGCCGGGCGCTATTACCTGGAGGTCAGCGGTGTCGGCAATGCGTTGGTGCCTTACAGCGACTATGGCAGCCTGGGTATGTACTTCATCTCCGGCAGCGTCCAGCCGACCGCCCTCGACCAGACCCCGCCGACGCCCAACCCCATGGGCTGGGCGGTGGCGCCGCAGGCGAGCGGGGCGAGCCGTATCGACATGACCGCGCTCACCGCGAGCGACGAATCGGGCGTGGTCCAGTACTGGTTCGAGTGCGTCAGCGGCGCCAGCGGTTGCGGCAACAGCGGCTGGCAGAGCAGCCCCGCGTATAGTGCGACCGGGCTGAGTGCCGGCACGGCCTACAGCTTCCGGGTCAAGGCCGCCGACGCCTCCGGCAACCAGACCGCCTGGTCGACTGTGGCCAGCGCCACCACGGCAGCCAACCAGGCGCCGCTGGCGGTCAACGACAGCGCCGCGACCGACGAGGATGTCGCAGTGACGATCGCGGTGCTGGCCAACGACAGCGATGTCGACGGCGACCCGTTGACCATCGCCGGCTTCAGCCAGGGCGCAGCGGGCAGCGTCAGCCAGAACGGCGACAGCCTGGTGTATACGCCAAATGCCAATGTCAGTGGCGCCGACAGCTTCAGCTACAGCCTGAGCGACGGGGTGAACGCGCCGGTCAGTGCGACCGTCAGCGTCACCATCCGGCCGGTCAACGACGCGCCTGTCGCCGTTGCCGACAGTGCCGCTGTCGGGCTCAACAGTTCGGTGGTGATCGAGGTGCTGGCCAACGACAGCGACCCGGATGGTGATCCCCTGAGCCTGTACAGTTGGAGCGAGCCGAACAAGGGCAGCCTGACCCGAGTCGGCGACACCCTGGTCTACCAAAGCGGCAACAGGCGTGGCGGCGACAGCTTCAGCTACACGATTCAGGACGGGCAGGGGGGCACGGCTAGCGCCAATGTGTCTGTCAGCATCAGCCCAGATGGCGGTGACGGAGGCGATGGCGGCGGTGGCGGCGGCAAATGCCATCCCAAGCGCGGCTGCTGAGTTCTCATTGATAGCGGGCGCTGCTGGCCGGGCGGCGTCGGGCAATCGGCAGCATGCGCCGGCAAGACCCTGGGGCCGCGCGCGCAGGTCGGCTTGCGGTGCCCGGCGTAGCCACAAGGGCCAGGCGCAGCAAGCCTTATCGATGGTCATTCAATGATCGCCCGGCTGATGGCTGTCGGGCTCCTGGCCCCTGGCGGCCATGGGCGCCTGCAGCCGGAACATCCATACAGGAAAACCAGCAGATGGGCGTGATCTGTCGCAAGCGCGCGGAGGATGCGCGCAAGAGCCTGGCCCAGCTGACGCCGACCGAAAGGAGGCTGCTCGAAAAGTTGGGCGGGCACTGGGCTGCGACCCTGGAGCCCATCGAAGAGCTCGCGCGGGAGATCGTCAATCCCTTGCGCCTGGTTTTGGACGATGCGGCGAGGGCGCTCGAGCGACCGGGCTTTTCGCAGCGAGGCACAGACAGCAGCCAGTGTGATGCCGCAGGAGCCGCCAACGATGACGAAGCCCGCTTCGAAACTGAAGAACTGGTTTGATCGGGGCGGTCTGGATTACGCCCGCTTCAGGCCCGAATACCCGTCTGAGCTTGCCGCCTACCTGGCCTCGCTAGCGCCCGACAGGCGGCTCGCGATCGACGTTGGCTGTGGCAATGGTCAGCTGAGCAAACAGCTGGCAAGGCAGTTCAGCGCGGTGATCGGCTTAGATCCGAGTGCGGAGCAGATCGCCCACGCCCTTGCGCACGAGAACGTCACTTATCGATGCGCCCCGGCAGAAGAGCTGCCGCTGCCGAATCAGAGTGCGAGCCTGATCACCGCCGCGCAGGCGGCGCACTGGTTCGACCTGCCCAGGTTCTATGCCGAGGCGCACCGGGTCGCGCAACCGAAGGCGATTCTGGCGCTGATCAGCTATGGCGTGCTGCGCCTCCAAGGCGACCTGGGAGCGCGCTTCGAGCACTTCTACCGGGGTGAAATCGGCCCCTACTGGCCCGCTCAGCGCAAGTTGGTGGACAGCGGTTATTCGACCCTCGACTTTCCCTTCAGCGAATTGCCAAGCCCTTCATTAGCCATTCAGCTGGAGTGGCGCCTGGACGAGTTGCTCGGCTACATCTCGACCTGGTCTGCGCTGAGGCGGGCGCGGGAGTCCGGGCGAGAGGAACTGCTGCAGCGATTCGCGCTGGAAATGGCCGAACTGTGGGGCGAGCCTGCGACCCGGCAGGTGCTCACCTGGCCCCTCAATATGAGAATCGGACGCTTATGAGCGATTACCGCCCTTCGCGCGGTCGCTCGATATGCGCCGGTATGCTGACCCGGCAGTACAGGAATTCGCGTACTGGCCGATTGGGCCGATTCAAGGCGCGCTTTACGATCAGTCACTAAGATTGCCTGCCTCAGCACTTAGCTCAGCCCAGCTCACACAGAATTCTGCACGCCCGCCTGTCCAGAGTGGAGTGACCACTACACTTTACGCACATTCCGCTTCGCGTCGAATTGACCTCGGAGTGGCTTATCCAGTCGAGCGCACAAAGGCGGTGTCCATTGACCGAGTTAATTCCCTTAGCCGATTACGTGGCGCCAACGATGCCGACCGAGCATGCCGTTCGCAGGGTGCTGACCAAGCTCAAGAAAAGACTCAGCCGGAGCAACGAGGAATCGGTGCTGCAGCAGGATGGGCTCGAGCGGGCCTCGCTCAAAGGGCTCGACGCGGTGTGCCTGCTCCCCGGCGGCTTTCTGCGCGACGCCCTCAATAAGGATTTGGCCACCTGGCTGACGATCGCGGCCCCCGGCGCCTGGATAAAGCTGCTGATAGTGCCCTCCTGTGACCCGCCCGGCCTTGTCGAGGACTGGGCCCGCGCAGCGGGTCATCAGGTGCTTGAGAGGCCTCAACGCGACGAGTTGGTGAGGGAGGACGCCGTCGCCCCGGAGCTGGATGGCAGCGGTCTGCTGGTGATTCCGCACCTCGAATATTGGTTCATACGCCAGCGGCATGGCCTGCACATGATCCGTGCCTTGTTAGCGCGACTCGCAACGCTGGAGCGTCACTGCTTGATCTGCTGCAATGTCTGGGCCTGGCGATTTCTCGTCAAGTCGGTTGGTGCCGATCTCCTGTTGCCCCGGCCACAGACCCTGGCGGCCATCGACGCGGCTGCTCTGCGGGCCTGGTTTGCGTCGACTGCGGTCGACGATGACGGCAAGCGCATTACCTTCCGCCTGGCGAAGTCGGGTGACGATGTGCTGGCGATCGACGATAACGGCGCGCTGCGGAACGGCCACCTGCAGCAGGTGGCGGCGCGAAGCGGGGGCATTTCATGGGTGGCGGCACACCTGTGGCGGGGCAGCCTGAATGTCAGACGCTGCCCCGACGACGAGTTGCCGGAGCGTGCCCGTCGAGCCTCGAAGGGTGACGAACGCACGCTGTGGATCGCCGATGTCGATGACAGCCGCCTGCCGCCGGGGCATGAGGACAGGTCGCTGCTGGCGCTGCAGGCGCTGCTGATTCATGAGTCGCTGACCGACGAGGAGCTGGGCGCAGTGCTGCCCGCGACCGGTGAGCCGGATGTGGTGCCGGCGCTGGTCGCGGCTGGCTTCGTCGAGCGCGAGGGGCGCTTGTTCCGTGTTCGTGCAATCGCCTATCCGGCGGTGCGTCAGGCCTTGCGATCGGCCGGTTTTCCGTTGGGTGGGGTATAGACATGGCCGTAGCGAATGACAGCCAGCAGAAGGCGGCGCAGCTGATCAATGACCTGCAGGACATCAGCTTCACCAAGATCGGGCTAATTGTCTTTGGCACCTGGTTGGCCATTCTTATCGCCCGCAAGCTGCTGCCCTATCTCGCCGAGCGGGGGCCGAGCCAACTGCGCCTGTACTTGCTGGGCGGCGTACCGATCATCCGCATGTTGCTGCTGGTGATGGCGACCCTGTGGGTGATCCCGATCATCTTCAATATCACCTTCCAGAACTTTCTCGTCATATCCGGCGCCATGGGCGTGGCGATTGGCTTTGCCTTCAAGGATTACGTGAGCAGCCTCATTGCCGGCATCGTGGCCATCTTCGAGCGCCCCTACCGCCCCGGGGACTGGGTTGAAATCGACGGCGATTATGGCGAAGTCCGTTCGGTGGGCATGCGCGCAATCGAGATCTGCACGCCCGCCGACAACCTCATCCACGTGCCGCACGACAAGATCTGGAAAAGCAACATCGCCAACGCCAACGACGGCGCGCACACGCTGATGTGCGTCGCGTCCTTCTACGTCGCGCCTGACCATGACTCCGCCAAGGTGCGCGCCGCGCTTCGCGATGTCGCGATGACGAGCGCTTACCTGCATTACGACAAGCCGGTACTGGTCATGCTGACGCAGACCCCTTTGGGCACCCACTACAAGTTGAAGGCCTATCCGTTCGACCTGCGTGATCAGTTCGAATTTGTCAGCGACCTGACCATACGAGGCAAGCGTGCCCTCGCCGACACTGGCGCGGCGGAGGTTCAGGCGATGTCCAGTCTTGCAGGCTGACGCGGCGAGGCAGCATGAGGAGGACGCAGGTATCTAGTCAATTTTGACCGACTGCCCGCTTTCAAAATCAGCGGAGGATGAAGTCGGCGGG
>JBFHKK010000078.1:0-8869 GCA_041595475.1 Pseudomonas sp.
CCTGCTCGCCCTCGAACAGCTTGGGCACCACTATGTGGCTGCCCTGGATCAGTCGGATGCCGTAGGGCGAGGGCTGCTTGAGGTCGTCCTTGATGAAGCGCGCAACCCAGGGGCCGGCGGCGTTGACCAGGGCGCGGGCGCGGATCGAGAACAGGCTGCCATCGGCGCGCTCCAGATGGATGTGCCACAGGCCCTTGCTGCGCCGCGCACTGACGCAGCGGGTGCGGGTGTGCACATGGGCGCCGTGCTCGCGGGCGGCCAGGGCATTGAGCACCACCAGGCGGGCGTCATCGACCCAGCAGTCGGAGTACTCGAAGCCGCGGCGAATCTCGCTCTTGAGCGGGCTGTCGCTGCGCAGGCAGAGGCTGCGTGAGGCCGGCAGTTTCTCGCGCTTGCCCAGATGGTCGTAGAGAAACAGGCCGGCGCGAATCATCCAGGCCGGGCGCAGGTGCGGGCGGTGCGGCAGGATGAAGCGCAGCGGCTTGACGATGTGCGGGGCCTTGGCCAGCAGCACTTCGCGCTCGGCCAGGGCTTCGCGGACCAGGCGGAACTCGTAGTGCTCCAGGTAGCGCAGGCCGCCATGGATCAGCTTGCTGCTGGCCGAGGAGGTGTGCTGGGCCAGGTCGTGCTGTTCGCAGAGGAACACCGACAAGCCGCGACCGGCGGCGTCTGCGGCGATCCCGACGCCGTTGATGCCGCCACCGACGATGGCCAGATCATAGACTTCGGCGAGGGGCTCGGGGTGATGCGGGCGATTGGGCATGGCGGCACCGGAAAGTCGAAAGCGAATGCTTTATGTTCAGTATCGAACATAGACTAGTCGAATATGCGCGACTTCGCCAGCCCTCGGCGCGATGTCGCGCCGAGTGGTGCTCGCGGAATGAAAAAAATCGCTCAGACCAGGTCGAGCTGGACCTGGTTGTCGATCAGCAGACGATGGATCGCCGGGGGCGGCGGGGCGTCGGTGAAGACGCGGTCGACCAGGGTGATGGGGCCCAGGCGCACCACGGCATTGCGGCCGAACTTGCTGGAGTCGGCGGCGAGCAGGACCTGACGTGCGTTGCGCATGATCGCCTGGGAAACCCGCACCTCCTGATAGTCGAAGTCGAGCAGGCTGCCGTCGTCGTCGATGCCGCTGATGCCGACCAGGGCGTAGTCGACCTTGAACTGCTCGATGAAATCCACCGCCGCCTGGCCGACGATGCCGCCGTCGCCGCGCACGGTGCCGCCGGCCACCAGCACCTCGAAGTCGGCCTTGGCGCTGAGCTGGGCGGCCACATGCAGGTTGTTGGTGATGACCTTGAGGCCATTGCGCTTGAGCAGTTCGCGGGCGATCGCCTCGGTGGTGGTGCCGATGCTGATGAACAACGAGGCGTGATCCGGCACCTGGGCGGCGACCGCCTCGGCGATGCGCTGTTTCTCCTCGCGCATCTGCCCGGCGCGCATGGCGTAGGCGGTGTTCTGGGTGCTCGAGGCTTCGCTGGCGGCGCCGCCATGGGTGCGCCGCAGCAGGCCCTGTTCGGCCAGCTGGTTGATGTCTCGGCGGATGGTCTGGGGCGTGACGGCGAAGGCCTGGGCCAACTCGTCGATGCTGACATAGCCACGTTCGCGGGCGAGGCTGAGAATCTCGTGTTGGCGCGGGGCCAGGTTCATGGCGGCAATCCTTTCTGGTGCGGCATTATTGGCTGCGGTCGGCCGGGATTTCGGCTAAGGTACGCAGTTATTGTCACACTTTTTTCACATTCGAACATGACGCCCGCCATCGAACTTCTCAAGAAAGCCCGGGCCGAGCACCGCGTGCACAGCTACAGCCATGACCCCAAGGCAGCGTCCTACGGGCTGGAGGCCGCGCAGAAGCTTAACGTGGAACCGGCCCGGGTGTTCAAGACGCTGCTGGCATCCAGCGACGCCGCCGAGCTGCTGGTGGCCGTGGTGCCGGTGGCGACCAGCCTCGACCTCAAGGCCCTGGCTCTGGCCGCCGGCGCCAAGCGGACCGAGATGGCCGATCCACAGGCCGCCCAGCGTTCGACCGGTTACCTGCTCGGCGGCATCAGCCCGCTGGGCCAGAAGAAGCCCTTGCGCACCTTTATCGACCAATCGGCGCGGCAGTATCCGAGCGTCTTCGTCAGCGCCGGACGCCGAGGCCTGGAAGTGGAGTTGGCGCCCGAGCTGCTGGCCCGCTACACCGCCGGCCAGTTCGCACCGCTCGGCCGACCCTGAACACAGCGAACCCTGCGCCATAACAGCCTATTTGCATGACCGAAAGGCATAACAACAAGGAAACCCGCATGTCCCAGTATCTGCTCGCCATCGACCAAGGCACCACCAGCAGCCGTGCCATCGTCTTCGACTCCCAGGGCTTGCCGGTGGCGCGTGCGCAGCAGGAGTTCCGCCAGTATTTTCCCCAGGACGGCTGGGTCGAGCATGATGGCGAGGAAATCTGGGCCAGCACCCTGGAGGTCTGTCGCCAGGCCCTGGCCGAGAGTGGCCTGGGCGCCGAGCAAGTCGCCGCCATCGGCATCACCAATCAGCGCGAAACCACCCTGGTCTGGGATGCGGCGACCGGCGCGCCCATCCATCCGGCGATCGTCTGGCAGGACAGGCGCACCGCCGATTACTGCGCCGAACTCAAGGCCGCCGGCCATGAAGCCATGGTCAGCGCCAAGACCGGCCTGCTGATCGACCCCTATTTCTCCGGCACCAAGCTGCGCTGGATTCTCGACAACGTCGCCGGCGCCCGCGAGCGCGCCGCGCGCGGCGAACTGCGCTTCGGCACCGTCGACAGCTTCCTGTTGTGGCGCCTGAGCGGCGGCCAGTCGCACAAGACCGATGCGACCAACGCCTCGCGCACCCTGCTGTTCAACATCCACACCCAGCAGTGGGACCAGGAGCTGCTCGAGCTGCTGGGAATTCCCGCCAGCCTGCTGCCTGAAGTACTCGATTGCGCCGCCGACTTCGGCACCTGCGCGGCCGAGTGGCTGGGCGCGCCCATCCCGGTGCTGGGCATGGCCGGCGACCAGCAGGCCGCGCTGATCGGCCAGGCCTGCTTCGAGCCGGGCATGGTCAAGAGCACCTATGGTACCGGCTGCTTCATGATCCAGAACACCGGCAGCGTGCCGGTGGCCTCGAAGAACCGCCTGCTGACCACGGTCGGCTATCGCCTGGATGGCCAGGTCAGCTATGCGGTGGAGGGCAGCATCTTCGTCGCCGGCGCGGCGGTGCAGTGGCTGCGCGATGGCATCAAGTTGATCAGCCACGCCCGTGAGTCCGAAGCCCTGGCCGAGCAGACCGGCGATGCCTGCGGCGTCTACCTGGTGCCGGCGTTCACCGGCCTGGGCGCGCCCTACTGGGACCCCAAGGCGCGCGGCGCCATCTTCGGCCTGACCCGCGATACCGGGATCAAGGAGATCGTCACCGCCGGCCTGCAGTCGGTCTGTTACCAGACTCGCGATCTGCTCGAGGCCATGCGCCAGGACGGCGCGGCCGCACCGAGTGCCTTGCGGGTGGATGGCGGCATGGTGGTCAACAACTGGCTGATGCAGTTCCTCGCCGACATCCTCGGGGTGCCGGTGGAGCGGCCGGAGGTCACCGAGACCACCGCCCTGGGCGTGGCCTACCTGGCCGGCCTGCAGGCCGGCGTCTATCGCGATCTGGGCGAGATCGCCAGCCACTGGCAGCGTCAGCAGCGCTTCGAGCCGCGCATGCTCGAAGTCCAGCGCGAAGGCCTCTATCGCGGTTGGCTGAACGCGGTGCAGCGGGTCCGCAGCGAGGCCTGAGCCTCCCGAACAGGCCGGTCGCCGATCAGCGGCCGGCCATCAGGTGTTCGTAGGCCTGGGTCAGGTCGTTCATCTGCCAGAGCAGGGTTTCGGTGGTGGTGGAAACCACCGTGGGCACGTAGCGCGAGTCGGCCGAGAGCTTGATGCCGGCGCGGGTGAAGCGCCACTGGGCTTCGGCCTGCTGCAGACCCTTGGCGATGGCCTCGGTGTTCTGCGGCGCCTGCTGCAGTTCCTGCAGGGCTTGCTCGAACTCGTCCACCGCCTGATCGAAGGACTCGCGCAGGCCGCTGACCGGCAATGGCCAGCTCATGGCCAGGTAGAGCTTGGCGATGCGCTGGCTGAGCATGCGCTGACGGCCGCTGCGATTGACCAGGCGCGCGCTGGCGCTGCCGTTGTGGCTTTCCAGCAGTTGCACCACCTTTTCGCTTTGCGCCAGCAGGCGGTCGCTCAGCTGCAAGACGGTCAGGGCCCTGGGCTTGTCCGGACGGGTCAGCACCAGTTCGCGGTAGGCCTGCCAGGTGTGGCCGGCGTCCTCGAGCGCGGCGCGGATGGGCTCGCTGGGGGCATATTCGCTGAGGGCCTGGTAGTTGCTCTCGAACTTGGCGACGCTCTTGTCGAGCTGCTCGGCGGCGGCCTCCGGGCGGATCTCCGCGCCGATCATCAAATAGGTCTTGGCGATGCGTTGGCTGAGCATGCGCTGCATGCCCGATAGATTCATGGCTTCGGCGGCGTTGATGGCGGCCTGGCCGGGCGTGCTGATCAGCGCGAGGCCGAGCAGCAGGGTGGTCATCATCCGTTTCGGCATACGCCTGTCTCCTTGAGCGCACGCGGCCGGGTGCCGCGTGCACGACTGAATGGCCCCGCGTGGCGGGGCGGCTGTCAGTAGGTGTATTGCAGTTGCAGCCACAGCTTGTCGGTGTCGACGCCGAAGTCGTCGGCATCGTATCCGGCGTACTTGACCAGGCCGACCAGGCCCTTGACCCCCGGAATCGGGCGGGCGTAGGACAGATCGAATTCCTCGCCGTACTGGCTGTTGCCCTCTTCGGCGCGGAAGTCATGGTACTTGGCCATCAGGGTGCCGCCCATCAGTGGCAGGGTGGCGCTGACGTAGGCATCCTCGACGCCGCCGGCCGGGGTGGTGAGGAAGACGTCGGCCCAGCCCTGGAAGGCGTGCTTGGTCGCCAGCGGGGTCTGGAAGGCGCGGTTGCCGGTGCCGGACTCGCCGCCCAGGGATTCGTAGCCGGCCTTGAGGGCCACGCCCTTGATGGTGTAGCCCAGTTCGGCCAGGTAGTACTTGCTGTTCAGATCCAGCGGGTTGTCCGCGTAGTCTTTCTGCTTGGCGTACTCCAGGGCGTAGCTGACGCCGGAGATGGCGCCGTTCAGGCGCAGGCCGGTGGTCTTGCTCGACAGGCTGCCCAAGGCTGCGGTAGGTGTGGTGGCGATGTTGTCCAGGCCCAGCAGGTAGCTGTAGGCGGTGACGGTCAGCTCCGGCATCAACACGTACTGGGCGTTGACCAGGTGGCTGTGGCCTTCGATGTTGGCCGGATTGGTTCTGTTGTCGAAACGGTTGTCGCCCGGGCCGAAGATGGTGTTGATGTTGTCGATATAGGCGTAGCTCAGGGTCAGGCCTTCCAGCGGCTTGAGCTGGCCGAGCACACCGTCGTAGGTCTGCTCGTTCTGACGCCAGCCGACGCCGCCGACGAAGCGCTGGTTGTCCAGGTTGATGCGCTGGCGGCCGAACACGGCGCTGCCCAGGGTATTGTCATAGCGCAGCAGGGCCTGGTTGACCTCGCTGCCATCCGGATCTGCGATCACCGAGTAGTTGCTCTGGCCGTTGCGCAGGCTGTTGTAGCTGGCGTCGCCGAGGCGGCTGACGTTATCCACCTCGACCAGGCCGGAGAGGCCGTACCACTTGCCGCTCTGGTAGCCCAGGCGGGTGCGCAGGGTCTGGGCATCGGCCTTTTTGAGGGCGTTGTCCTGGTCGACGTGTTCGTAGCGGTAGCGGGCATCGACGATCGCCTTGCCCTGGCTGAACAGATTGCCGATGTCTTCGGCGGCATAGGTGGCGTGGCTGAAGGTGGTGCCGGCGAGGGCCAGCGACAGCAGGGACAGTTTCATCGTGCGCATAGCGGTCTTCCTAATGGGCCAAATCACGCAAAAAAAACGTCACGGCGCCCTGAGCTCGCGGCTGTAGAGGGTGCGGTGACGTCGTTGTCAATTGTGTGGCAGACACGCCGTTGTGCTGACCGGGGTGTGCCTAAGCAGGCGGCGTGCCAACTTTGTTAAGTGGATGATTTGTAATGATTTAGTAATAGTATTCGGCCCGCTTTCGAGCGGCCTGTGCACCTTGGCTGGCCGCGCTGCCTTGAGACGGTGCAGCTGTGCCGGTGGAAATGGGTGGCGACTGTGGCGGGCAATGGATCGGCGCCTGGGGCATGCTTCAAGGCCTTATCGCGATCGTGCAGGAGCGGACCATGGAGCTTGAGTTTCACCAGATCGATGCCTTTACCCGGCAACCCTTCAGCGGTAATCCGGCGATGGTCTATCGCCTCGAGCGCTGGCTGGACGAAGACCTGATGCAGCGTATTGCCGCCGAGCACAACCTGGCCGAGACCGCCTTTATGGTGCGCGAAGGGGCCGCCTGGCATATTCGCTGGTTCACCCCGAGCGCCGAGGTGCCGCTGTGCGGCCATGCGACCCTGGCCAGCGCACAGGTGCTGTTCGAGGTCTATGCCGAGCCGGGCGAGATGATCGACTTCGTCTGCCGTTCAGGGGCGCTGCGGGTCAGCCGCGAGGGCGAGCAGCTGGTGCTGGACTTTCCCGCCGCGCAGCCGATCCAGGTGGCGGTCGGCGCCGAGCTGGAGCGAGCCCTGGGGCTGAGGGTCGAGACGGCCTGGCAGAGTAATGAGCTGATGGCGGTGGTCGCCTCTGAGCAGGAGGTGCGCGCCTGCCGGCCGAACCTGCCGGCCCTGGCCGCGTTGCCGGGTCTGGGGGTGATAGTCACCGCGCCCGGTGAGCGGCATGACTTCGTCTCGCGCTATTTCGCCCCGTCGATCGGCATCGACGAGGATCCGGTCACCGGCTCGACCCATTGCAGCCTGATTCCCTATTGGGCCCGGCGTTTGGACAAGACGCTGCTCAGCGCCTATCAGTGTTCGGCGCGCGGCGGCGAGCTGCACTGCCGGCTCGAGGGTCAGCGGGTCAAGATCGCAGGGTCGGCGGTGCGCATTGCCAGCGGACGCCTGCACCTGCCGCTCGACTGAGGCGTTCCGCGCTCAGGGCGCGTCGCTGTAACGGCGCACGCCTGAGTCGGGCAACTCCAGGTGGGCGGCGATGCTGCCCGGCGCGGGAAAGGCCACCAGGTGATCGGCGGCGACGCGAATGCCGACGTGCTCGCCGGGCAGGTGGTCGGCATGGCTGGGGAAGATCGATTCCAGCTGGCTGCCGGTGGCCAGCTGCAGGCGATAGAGGGTGGCGGCGCCGAGGAAGGTCTTGCCGACGATCAGCGCCTTCAGCTCGCTGTCCGGCGCATAGACGATGTCGTCCGGACGCAGCAGCACATCGACCGCGCTGCCCACCGGCCAGGTATAGGCGCGGTTGCCGCGGATCAGGCCGAGTTCGGTCTGCACCGCCTCGGGGCTGAGCAATTGGCCACGGATGAAATAGCCCTGGCCGATGAAACTGGCGACGAAGGGCGTCAGCGGCTCGTGGTAGAGGTTGAAGGGCGTGTCCCACTGTTCCAGCTTGCCGGCCTTGAATACCCCGATATGGTCGCTGACGGCGAAGGCCTCTTCCTGGTCGTGGGTGACCAGGATGGCGCTGGTGCCGCGGGCCTTGAGGATCTCGCGGACCTCGTGGCTCAGGCGCCGGCGCAGCTCGCCATCGAGGTTGGAAAAAGGCTCGTCGAGCAGCAGCAGCAGGGGCTCTGGCGCCAGGGCGCGGGCCAGGGCCACTCGCTGCTGCTGGCCACCGGACAGCTCGTGGGGGTAGCGCCTGCCCAGGTGGGTCAACTTGACCAGCTCCAGCAGCTCGTCGGTGACGCGTTGGCAGTCGGCCTGCTTGCGGATGCCGAAGGCAATGTTGTCGGCCACCGTCAGGTGCGGGAACAGGGCATAGTCCTGGAACACCATGCCGATCCGGCGCTTCTCCGGCGCCAGGGTGAAGCCGGGGCGGGAGATCACCTGGTCGCCCAACTGGATCTCGCCCTGGACCACCGGCTCGAAGCCGGCGATGGCGCGCAGGGTGGTGGTCTTGCCGCAACCGGAGGGCCCGAGCAGGCAGCCGATGTCGCCGGCATTGAGGTGCAGGTTGAGCTTCTCCACGACCCGGTGCTCATGGTAGCCGCAGCTCAGGTCGCGCAGGTTCAGCAGCAGGGGGTGGCTCATGCGTGGTGGTAGGCCGGCTCGACGAGAAACTCGAGCAGCGCCTTTTGCGCGTGCAGGCGGTTCTCGGCCTGGTCCCAGGCGGCCGAGCGCGGGTCGTCGAGCAGGTCCTCGCTGATCTCCTCGCCGCGGTGGGCCGGCAGGCAGTGCAGGAAGAGCACATCGGCGGCCGCCTGATCGAGCAGGGCCGGGCTGACCTGGTAGGGCTTGAACAGCCGGTGGCGCTCGGCGATCTCCTCTTCCTGGCCCATCGAGGCCCAGACATCGGTGCTGATCAGGTGGGCGCCGGCCACGGCCTCGCGCGGGTCGCGCAATACCTTCACCCGTTCGCCGGCGCAGGCAAGGAACGCCGGGTTGGGTTCGTAGCCTTCCGGGCAGGCGATGCGCAATTCGAAGTCGAACTGCTGAGCGGCCTCGATATAGGAGTTGCACATGTTGTTGCCGTCGCCGATCCAGGCCACGGTCTTGCCCTTGATGCTGCCGCGCTGCTCGATGAAGGTCTGCATGTCGGCCAGCAACTGGCAGGGGTGCAGGTCGTCGGACAGGCCGTTGATCACCGGCACCTTGGAGTGGGCGGCAAACTCGGTCAGGTTGCTGTGGGCGAAGGTGCGGATCATCACCGCATCGAGCATGCGCGACATCACCCGGGCGGCGTCGGCGATCGGCTCGCCGCGGCCCAGCTGGGTGTCGCGCGGCGAGAGGAAGATGGCC
>JBFHKK010000079.1:0-8856 GCA_041595475.1 Pseudomonas sp.
AAGGGCGGCGAAGGCCTCGTAGTCCAGCGGCGTGTCGAACTGCGACTCCGGCAGGTAGGCGCCCAGCGGGCCGCCGACCTGCACCGCGCGGATCGGTCGGCCGCTGGCCGAGCCGCCACCGTATTCGTAGAGCAGTTCGCGCAGGGTGACGCCGAAGGCCTTCTCGATCAGGCCGCCGCGGGCGATGTTGCCGGTCAGCTGGATCGGCAGGGTGCCGAGCGAGCGGCCCATGCCGTAGTCCTTGTAGTAGGCGCCGCCCTTGTCGAGGATGATCGGCACCGAGGCCAGGGAGATCACGTTGTTGATCACCGTCGGCTTGCCGAACAGACCCTCGATGGCCGGCAGCGGCGGCTTGGGCCGCACTTCGCCGCGCTTGCCTTCGAGGCTCTCGAGCAGCGAGGTTTCCTCGCCGCAGATGTAGGCGCCGGCGCCGCGGCGCAGCTCCAGGTGGAAGGCCTTGCCGCTGCCCAGCACGTCGTCGCCCAGGTAGCCGGCGGCATAGGCGCGCTCGATGGTGGTGGTCAGGGTCGCCTCGGCATGCGGGTATTCCGAGCGCAGGTAGATGTAGCCCATGGTCGCGCCGACGGCCAGACCGGCGATGGTCATGCCCTCGATCAGCACATAGGGGTCGTCTTCCATCACCATGCGGTCGGAGAAGGTGCCCGAGTCGCCCTCGTCGGCGTTGCAGACGATGTACTTCTGCTCGGCCGAACAGCCGAGCACGGTGCGCCACTTGATGCCGGTGGGGAAGGCCGCGCCGCCGCGACCGCGCAGGCCGGATTCGGTGACCTCGGCGACGATCGCCTCGGGCGTCATGCCCAGGGCGCGCTTGAGGCCGCGGTAGCCGTCGTGGGCGAGGTAGTCCTCCAGCGACAGCGGGTCGGTGATGCCGGCGCGGGCGAAGGTCAGGCGCTCCTGGCGCTTGAGGTAGTCGATCTCCTCGGTCAGGCCCTGGCCCAGGGCATGGGCCTGGCCCTCGAGGAAGCCGGCCTCGAACAGCCCGGGCACGTCCCTGGCCTTGACCGGGCCATAGGCCACCCGCCCCGCCTCGGTGGCGACCTCGACCAGGGGCTCGAGCCAATGCAGCCCGCGCGAGCCGTTGCGCACCAGTTTGATTTCGATGCCGCGGGCCTGGGCCTCGGCGGCGATGGCCTGGGCCACCTTGTCCGCGCCCAGGCTCAGGGCCGTGGCATCGCGCGGCACATAGACGCTGATCGCGCCAGCGGGGGTCTTGGTTACGCTCATGCCTGCGCCTCCTGTTCATCCAGCAAGGCCAAGAGCCCTTCGACATCGACCCGACCGTGCAGCTCGCCGTTGAGCATGGCGTTCGGCGCGCAGGCGCAGTTGCCCAGGCAATAGACCGGCTCGAAGGTCAGGCTGCCGTCCTCGCGGGTCTCGCCCAGGGCCAGGCCGAGGCGCTGCTCCAGCTGCGCGGTGAGCGCCTTGACCCCCATCGACTGACAGGCCTCGGCCTGACACAGCTTGAGGTGCTGGCGGCCCGGCGGGCTGGCGCGAAAATCGTGGTAGAAGCTGACCACCCCATGCACCTCGGCCCGGGACAGGCAGAGGTCCTCGGCGATCAGCGGCAGGACCTCCGGCGGCACCGCGCCGATGCGATCCTGGATATCGTGCAGGATGGGCAGCAGGGCGCCCGGCTGACCGCGGCGGGCAGCCAGCACCTCACGGGTGATGGCCCGATACTGCTCGGGGTCGACGCGCTGGGGAAGAGTGACCATATTCGATGCTCCAGCCGGCAGGCTAAGCCGGTGCTCTCGGGGAGACAGGGCGCCCTCCACGGCTGAGGGTCGCTTATCTCGGGCGGCGCCATCAGGCTCGCCACATATGAATTACAGTTCTTATACTCGGCACATAAAAATGCCCGATAAGCCACGTTATCATGGGTATCAGCCCCATCAAATATGAAGCCTAGAGCATATGATCAGGATCGACATCCAGCCGCGCTGGCGTTTTCACCAAAGTGACGGCAGCAGCCTCGACCCCCAGGGCCTGGCGCTGCTGCAGGCGGTGCGTGACACCGGCAAGCTGACCGAGGCCGCCGCCCGGGTCGGCTACTCCTACCGCCACGCCTGGAACCTGCTGGGCAAATGGCAGGCCTTCTTCGGCAGCCCGCTGATCGAACTGGAGCGCGGCAAGGGTGCGCGCCTGGCACCACTCGGGGAGAAGCTGCTGTGGGCCGACCAGCGCATCCACGCGCGCCTGTCGCCGCAACTGGACAATCTGGCCAGCGAACTGGAACTGGAGCTCAACCGGGTGCTGCAGGCCAGCACCCCGGGCCTGCGCATCCACGCCAGCCACGGCTACGCGGTGGCGGCGCTGCGCGAATGGCTGGAACAGGACCCGGGCTGGCAGTGGGACCTGCAGTTTCGCAGCAGCAGCGAGGCGGTCCTGGCCCTGCACAGGCGCGACTGCGAGGTGGCCGGCCTGCACGTGCCGGCCGGCCCGATCGGCGTGCCCAGCCTGGCTCGCCTGCAGCCCTGGCTGCGCCCGGAGCAGCGGGTGATCAGTTTCATCCTGCGCACCCAGGGGCTGATGCTCGCCCCGGGCAACCCCCATGGCGTCAAGGGCCTGGCCGACCTGCCGGGCAGCGGCCTGCGCTTGGTCAACCGCGAGTACGGCTCGGGCACGCGCATGCTGCTGGAAAGCCTGCTGCGCCAGGAGGATCTGGACAGCGCGGCGATCAGCGGCTTTCACAACGAGGAATTCACCCACGCCGCAGTGGCCGCCTATGTCGCCAGCGGCATGGCCGACGCCGGCTTCGGCGTCGAGGCGGCGGCGCGCCAGTTCGGTCTGACCTTCATCCCCATGGCGCGTGAGCACTACTGCCTGCTGTGCCACCAGGACAGCCTGGCCCTGCCGGCCATGGCCGCGCTGCTCAAGGTGCTGCAGCACCCGGAGTTCCAGGCGCGCATCGAGCAGTTGCCCGGCTATGTGCTGAACCGGCCCGGCGAGGTGCTGCCGCTGGCCCAGGCCCTGGAGCAATGGCGCAAGGAGGCGCCGCTCTAGCCTGCACGGAAAGACTCGAGACACTCGTCGGATGCCCGAGGTTCGCCCTCGCGGGAAAAAATTCGGCAACTGTGCGCCAGGTCGCGCCGCGCATCGATTGGCTCTTGCGCGGCGTTCACGGCGGCCCGAGGATCGCGCCCATCTCCACTGCGAGGCTCTGTCTGCCATGAAGTACTGCTCGATTCTCCTCTTGTCCCTCGGCCTGACCAGCACCACCGCACTGGCCGGCAACGTCGATGCCGGCCTGGGCGGCGCCGTCGGCGGCGTGCTCGGCAGCATGGTCGGTGAACGGGTCGGCGGCAGCACCGGCGCGACCATCGGCGCCGGCGTCGGCGGCGCGGCCGGCAGCGCCGTGGGCGCCGACCCCGGCAGCCGCACCGAGGCAGCCATCGGCGGCGGCCTGGGCGCGGCCGGTGGCCAGGTGATCGGCAGCCAGGTCGGCGGCAAGACCGGCGGCCTGATCGGCGCTGGCGTCGGCGGTGCGGTGGGCGGCGCCCTGGGCAACCAATACGGCGACGGCAACGACGGCCGCCGGCGCCATGACGATGGCCGCTACTACCAGGGCCAGCGTCAGCATCCGGGCCTGGCCCTGGGCCACAAGAAGCACAAGTGGCACAAGCATCACCGCTGATCGGCTCAACCGCCGCCGAAGCCGGCTCGCTACTGACCCAGGTCCGGCTCGTCGAGGCGCTCGAGCAAGGCCGCCCGCGCCTGGTCGCGTAGCTCGATGGCGTCGCGCCACGCCTGACCGCCGGCGCGCAGCGGTTGCCCGGCGCTGACTTCGATCGGCGCCCGCCGCGGGAACCACTGACCACCACGCAGCGCCGCCCGGGTGCCGCTGATGGCCAGCGGCAGCAAGGGCACCGCCGCCCGCGCGGCGAGAACGAACGCCCCCATGTGGAACGCACGCAGGCCCGGCTCCCGGCTTAAGGTGCCCTCGGGAAAGATCACCAGCGACTGGCCGCCGGCCAGCACCTGATGCAGACGCTCGGCATCGGCGGCGCTGCGCTGCAGCTCGAAGCGCTCGACGAAACAGGCGCCGATCTTGCGCAGGAAACGCCCGGCGACGAACTGGCCGGCCAGCTCGCGCTTGGCGACGAAGGCGAAGCCTGGCGGCAGGCAGGCGCAGAGCACCAGACCGTCCAGGTAGCTGGCGTGGTTGGCCACCAGCACCCGCACGCGCGGCTCGTCCAGTTGCTCAAGGTTCTCGCAACCTATCCTCAGGCCGGCCAGGCGCAGGAACAGGCGCGCCGCGCCGCGGCTGAGCCGGCGGCAGGCGGCCACACCCGGCAGCAGCAGCACCGCCAGCCAGGTGGCGCTGCCGATGAGCCCGAGCAGACTCCAGAAATAGCCGGCGTAAAGACCCTCGAGCAGACGCCGGCCGGCGCGCCCCAGTTGCGCCTGCAGGGCGCTGCGCACTAGCCCCAAGACCTGCCGCCACAGCGGCCGCCCGGAAGGGCCCAACTCGCCGCGCTCGTACAACTGGCGGCAGGCGGCGCGGCGGATCTTGCCGCTGGAGGTCTTGAGCACCGTATGCGCCGGCGCCAGCACCATATCGTCGGGCGGCAGGCCGATCAGCTCGACGCTGACCCGACGGATGGCCTTACGCAACTGCTCCTGCGCCTCGGGGTCGCGCTCGTGGGTCTCGGCCAGCACCACCAGGCGCTCGCCACCCTCGGCGGCCGCGCCACTGCCGAACACCGCCACGCAGCCCTTGCGCAGACCGGGCAGGTTGCCGACGGCGATTTCCACGTCGTAGGGATAGATGTTGCGCCCGGCGCGGATGATCAGGTCCTTGACCCGGCCGCTGAGAAACAGCTCGCCGCCGGCGATGTAGCCCAGATCGAGCGAATCGAGCCAGTCGCCATGGCGCACCCGCCGGCTCTCGCCCGGGTTGCGGAAATAACCACGGGTGTTGGACGGCCCCTTGAACTGCACATGCCCCTCGCAGCGCTCCGGCAGCTCCAGGTCGTGCTCGTCGACCACGCGGATCTGGTGCCCCGGCAGGGGCATGCCACAGCCGACCATGCGCAGCGCATCCTGGTCGCCCGCCTCGGCCGGCAGCGCCTTGCCGCCGCGCTGGAAGGGCCCGCGCTGGATGCGCTCGATGCGCGGGCCGCGAGCCAGGGGCGGGAAGCTCACGCCCAGGGTACCTTCGGCCAGGCCGTAGACCGGGCTCAGGGCAGTCGGTACCAGGCCATAGGCAGCGAAGCGCTCGGCGAAGCGCTCCAGGGTGTCCGGGTTGACCGGCTCGGCGCCATTGAAGGCCAGGCGCCAGCTGCTCAGGTCCAGGCCCTGAAGGTCGGCGTCGGCGAGCTTGCCCAGGCACAGCTCGTAGGCGAAGTTGGGCGCCGAGGAGAGGGTGCCGCGGTAGCGGTCGATGGTCCACAGCCAGCGCGCCGGGCGGGCGAGGAAGGCCAGCGGCGACATCAGTGCCAGGCGCACCGAGTAGTAGAGGCTGCCGAGCCAGGCGCCGATCAGGCCCATGTCGTGATACATCGGCAGCCAGCTGACGAACACATCGTCGCTGCTGACCCGCAGGGCCTGGCCCATGGCGCGCAGGTTGGTCAGCACGTTGGCGTGACTGACCATCACCCCCTTGGGCTGGCCGGTACTGCCGGAGGTGTACTGAAGGAAGGCCAGGTCCTCGGCCCGGCGGCCCGGGTCCTGCCAGCCGCTGGGATCGCCGCTCAGTTCCTCGACCGTGAGGATCTCGCGCAGGCTCGGCACCTGTGGCTTGATCAGGCGCGCCAACAGCTTGGCCTGGGGCGGCACTATCAGCGCCAGGGTTTCGGCATTGCGCAGAATCCCGGCCTGGCGGCGCAAATGCTCCTCGATCTGCGACAGCCGCATCGGCGGATAGATGGGCACCGGCACCGCACCGGCCAGCAGGCTGCCGAAGAAGGCAAAGAGAAAGTCGCGTCCGGTCGGCAGCATCAAGGCGACCCGCTCGCCTTGGTTCACGCCCCGCCGCTGCAGGCCGCTGGCCACCGCCAGCGCACCCTGCTGGAGGGTCTGGTAGCTGATGTCCTCGCAGTGCTCGTCGTCGCCGAGCAGGTGCACGTGGATGCGCTGCGGGTGCTGCCGGCAGTGCCACTGCAGCACCTCGATCAGGGTCTGCGCCTGCTCCGGCGTCTGCTGCTCGGCCGCATCGCCTTCGGGCGCCGCCAGCGGCTCGTGTGCCTCGGCCGCGGCCACGGCCGGCGACAGTCGTTGCAACGCATCGAGCACATCGGCCGGGGTCTCGGCACTGGCGAACAGTTGCTCGGGCAGGCGCACCTCAAACTCGCGCTCGATGCGCGACCAGAGTTCCACCCGGCCCAGGCTGTCCAAGCCCAAATCACGGTCCAGCGCGCTGTGCAAGCCGACTGCCACCTGGGTCTCGTGCGGGCGCAATTCGCTCAGGGTCTGGCGCACGATGCCCAGCAGTCGCGCGCCGCTGTCTTTGGCGCCGGGCGCCGGTGGGGTGTGCTCGGGCAGATCCGCCATCGCGGCCTCCTGCAGGAGCGGGCAGCCGCGGCGGCCGCCCCGCTACTCTTCACCATAGGCGCTCAACCGCGCCGGTGGTAGCCAGTGCCGCTCGCCAGCGGTTAGGCTTGCCGCCAGCGCGCGGCCTTCTGCCCGCAGCCGCCGACCCTCGGAGGTATCCGCATGCCAGCCAGCCTCGCCCCCGGCGTGAGCGCCCGGGAAGCCTGGGCCTGGGCGATGTACGACTTCGCCAACTCCGGCTATACCACCGTGGTCATCACCGCGGTCTTCAGCGCCTACTTCGTCGCCGTGGTGGCCGAGGACGCGCCCTGGGCCACCCTGGCCTGGACCAGCGCCATCGCCCTGTCCTACCTGCTGATTATCCTTAGCGCGCCGCTGATCGGCGCCTATGCCGACGCCTTCGCCTGCAAGAAACGCCTGCTGCTGCTGACCACCGTGGGCTGCGTGACCTTCACCGCCGCCCTGGCCCTGGCCGGACCCGGGGCGCTGGCGATCGCCATTGTGTTTCTGGTGCTGTCGAACTTCTGCTTCGGCAGCGGCGAGAACCTGATCGCCGCCTTCCTCCCGGAAATCGCCCATGAGGATGCCATCGGCAAGGTTTCCGGCCTGGGCTGGGGGCTTGGCTATATCGGCGGCCTGGTCAGCCTGGGCGCCTGCCTGGCCTATGTCAGCTGGGCGCAAAGTATCGGCCACAGCGCCACCCAGTTCGTGCCGGTGTGCATGCTGATCACCGCCGCCCTCTTCGCCCTGGCCAGCCTCCCCACCTTCCTCTACCTGCACGAGCGCAGCCGGCCGCAGTTGCAGGCCGACGCCCGCCATTCGGCGCGGGTAGCGCTGAAGCGCTTCGCCCGCACCCTGCGCGAGGCCGGCCGCTACCACGACCTGCGGCTGTTCCTGCTGTGCACCGTCAGCTACCAGGCTGGCATCTCGGCGGTCATCACCCTGGCAGCCATCTACGCCAGCCAGGTGATGGGTTTCACCACCCAGGACACCCTGCTGCTGATCCTGGTGGTCAATGTCACCGCCTCGATCGGCGCGGTGGCCTTCGGCTATGCCGAGGATCGCCTCGGCCATCTTGCCACCCTGGGCCTGACCCTGGCCGGCTGGCTGTTGATGGTGGTGCTGGCGTGGGCCGCCGAGGGACCGCCGCTGTTCTGGCTGGCGGCCAACATCGCCGGGCTGTGCATGGGCGCCAGCCAGTCGGCTGGGCGCGCCATAGTCGGGGTGCTGGCGCCGCCGACGCGGCTGGCCGAGTTCTTCGGCCTCTGGGGCCAGGCGGTCAAACTGTCGGCGATCCTCGGCCCCATGACCTACGGCCTGACCAGCTGGCTGACCGACGGCGACCACCGCCTGGCGATCCTGCTTACCGGCAGCTACTTCATCCTCGGCCTGCTGATCCTCTCCCGCATCGACCTGAAGCGCGGGCGCCGCGCCGCCCTGGCCGAGTGGCCGGCGCCGGATGCCGAGCCGCTAGCACCCACCCGCGCTGGCTAACGCCCGGGGCCGCGAGGCGCGCGCACGCACATGCGGCGCCCGCCACACGACCGCCCATCGGCCGGCAGGTGCGCCCCGCGGACGCTTTCTGGCTTACTGCTGATGCGCACCAGGGCGCCTCGCGCGCTCAAGAATGTCGCCCGGATGACGACATCGACCTGTGCGACAAGGGTTCGGAACAGCCGCTTGACGGAAAAACCGGCTAGCCTTGCTCTGCTGACTGCTTTCAGAAGGATCTTGAAACATGCAGACACTCCGCCATCTGACTCTCGCCCTGACCGCCTGCCTGCTGCTGCCCCTCGCTGCCCATGCGGAAAAACGCCAGTTGCTGCTACTCAACTGGGCCGACTACATGGATCCGCAGCTGATCGAGGCCTTCGAAGCGCAGCATGACGCCGAGGTGATCGAGAGCTACTACAGCTCCGACGAGCACCGCACGCAGATGCTCCTGGAGAGCAGCGCCGAAGGCTACGACCTGATACTGGCCGCCGGCGCCGACCTTGCCGTCTACGCCAAGCGCGGCTGGATAGCCCCGCTAGAGTCGGCGCGCCTGCCCACCCTCAAGCACATCGACCCACAGTGGCGGCGAGCCTTCGCCGCCTCCGAACAGTACGGCGCCCCCTACTTCTGGGGCACCCTGGGCATCGTCTATCGCAGCGATTTGGTCAGCACACCCATTACCAGCTGGCAGCAGCTGTTTCGACCGGCGCCTGAGCTGCACGGCAAGATCGCCATGCTCGAGGACGCCCGCGACCTGATCGGCATGAGCCTCAAGGCCCTCGGCCATTCGGCCAACAGCAGCGACACCGAGCAGCTCAAGGCCGCCGAGGCCCTGTTGCTCGAGCAGAA
>JBFHKK010000080.1:0-8844 GCA_041595475.1 Pseudomonas sp.
CAACGAGTTCGGCGACAAGTACCTGCCGGCCAAGCCTAATCTCTATTCCAGCAAGGAAGGCGCCCAGGAGGCGCACGAGGCGATTCGCCCCTCCGACGTCAACCTCAGGCCGGCGCAGTTGTCGGGTATGGAGCGCGATGCCGAGCGTCTCTACGAGCTTATCTGGCGCCAGTTCGTGGCCTGCCAGATGCCGCCGGCCGAATACCTATCCACCAGCGTGACCGTGGCGGCGGCGCAGTTCGAGTTGCGCGCCAAGGGGCGGATCCTCAAGTTCGATGGCTACACCCGGGTTCTGCCGCAGCAGGCCAAGCCTGGCGAGGACGACGTGCTGCCGGAAATGGCTGAAGGCGAAGCGCTCAAGCTGCTCGCGCTCGATCCCAGCCAGCATTTCACCAAGCCGCCGGCGCGCTACTCCGAAGCCAGCCTGGTCAAGGAGATGGAAAAGCGCGGTATTGGCCGGCCTTCGACCTATGCGGCGATCATCTCGACCATTCAGGAGCGTGGCTACGTCACTCTGCACAATCGCCGCTTCTATGCGGAGAAGATGGGCGAGATCGTCACAGAGCGGCTGTCCGAGAGCTTCGCCAACCTGATGGACTACGGCTTCACCGCCGGCATGGAAGAAAATCTGGACGACGTGGCCCAGGGCGAGCGCGAGTGGAAGCACCTGCTCGACGAATTCTATGGCGACTTCAAGCGCAAGCTCGAACAGGCCGAGGCCAGCGACAACGGCATGCGCGCCAATCTGCCGACTCCCACGAACATTCCCTGTCGCGAGTGCGGCCGGCCGATGATGATTCGCACCGCTTCCACCGGCGTGTTCCTCGGTTGTTCCGGCTACAGCCTGCCGCCGAAGGAGCGCTGCAAGTCGACCCTCAACCTGATTCCTGGCGACGAGATCGCCGCCGACGACGAAGGCGAGTCCGAGTCGCGGGTGCTAATGGGCAAACACCGCTGCCAGAAGTGCGGCACCGCCATGGATGCCTACCTGCTGGACGAAACCCGCAAGTTGCACATCTGCGGCAACAACCCGGATTGCTCGGGCTATGAGGTCGAGCAGGGCCAGTACCGTATCAAGGGCTACGAAGGGCCGAGTCTGGAGTGCGACAAGTGCGGCAGCCAGATGCAGCTCAAGACCGGGCGCTTCGGCAAGTTCTTCGGCTGTACCAACAGCGAATGCAAGAACACCCGCAAGCTGCTCAAGAGCGGTGAGCCGGCGCCGCCGAAGATGGACGCGGTGAAGATGCCCGAGCTCAAGTGCGAGAAGGTCAACGACACCTATGTATTGCGCGATGGCGCCTCTGGCCTGTTCCTCGCCGCCAGCCAGTTTCCGAAGAATCGCGAAACCCGTGCGCCCCTGGTGCTCGAACTGATTCCGCACAAGGATGAGATCGATCCCAAGTATCACTACTTGCTCGAGGCGCCGAAGAAGGATCCGGAAGGGCGTCCGGCGGTGATCCGCTACAGCCGCAAGACCAAGGAACAGTACGTGCAGTCGGAAATCGAAGGCAAGCCCAGCGGCTGGCGCGCCTTCTATGACGGCGGTAAGTGGAAGGTCGAGGACAAGCGCTGAGTGGTCGAAGCGGCTGCCGGTCTCTTGCAGTGGCGCGTATAGTGATCTGAGAGCTTGATGAGGGTGCCCCTATGGCCAATGAACGCTATACCCGGACCAATCAAAAGATCTTCTATGCCGGGCTTTCCTTGGAGTCCTGGCGCAAGGCCGAGCAAGGTCAGCAACTGAATGCCCAGGCGCTGGTCCAGGCCGAGCGCGAAGCCTGCCTGTTCCATCTGTACGGGGCGCTGCTGGGCCTGTGCCACGAGATCGCCGGCTACTATCGCCTGCCGCAGGACAGTGCGCCCCAGGTAGAGACGCTTCTCGCGCCATCCATGCTGGCGGCTGCGCCCAGCCCGGAACTGGCCGAGCTGATTGAACTGGCGCAGCAGCCGGAAACCTGGCTGGCTCAATTGCTGGGTGCATACAACGCCTTGTTCGAGCCGCCCAAGGCCGAGGCCAAGGCCAAGCTCGATCCCACCATGCCGCTGATCGAAACCCGCCTCTTGGCCGATGAGGACAAGCCGGCCTTGAGTCGGGAAACCCTGGAGGATTGGCGCCAGCAACTCAAAGGTTTGACCCAGAGGTTTCGCGAATCCCTGACTGAATGGTGAGTTTGCGCTGGATGGGCGGGCTAGGGTGACGCCAGCCTGGCTGCTACAATGCCCGCCTCAATCGGAGAGCCTGATCTATGCCTACATCCTTTCTGGAAATCGTCGAACTTCCCGATGGCCGAATCGCGTTGCGTCGAGGTGAGGATGAAGAGGCTCTGGTGGTGCTGGATTTTTCCACCGATGCCAAGGCCTTTCTGCAAGGCCAGCATGTCGAGGTTGCCAAGGCCATGCTCAATGTCGGCGTGCAGATGGCGGGTAAATTGGCCGAGGGCAACTTCCAGCGCGACGAGGAACCGAGGGTCCTCCACTAGGGCATCTGCCGGCCGCATCTTGCGCCGGTTCGGCCATTAGCGGTCTCGACGTCTTCTTTCAAACTCAAGTGGCCTTCGCCTCACGCGGACAATTCTTGGCGCAAGCACCTACTGTCGCTGGCTAACCCAGGCTGATGTTGAGGCTCTGGGCCCTGCCCAGGCAGGCGGCCTGCTCGAGTGCTTTTCGGTGTTCGTAGGGCAAGGGCTGTAGCCAGCTGACGACTGTATGACTGCGCCCGAGCCTGAGCGCCTCCTGGGCCAGTTGCAGTGGGCTCTGCCCATGGCGCGGCAGTAGCAGCAAGATCCGCTCTCGATTGAGCCCGGCCTCGCGCAGCCAGTTCTGGGTGATGCTGCAGGGGGGCGCCACCAGTGTCAGCCAGCGCTGTTCATGATTCTGGCTGAGGGAGCGCAGGATGGGGGCGAGCAAGCGCAGGCACCGATCGTTGGCGCCGCGCAGCCATAGCTCGTTGAATACATCCGATGTTGCCGGTTCAGAGGCTTGGGGCAGGCCGGCCATCAGGCGCGGCGTCGCGGCAATGCAGGCGTCGAACAGCGGGAGCTGATGACTGTCGAAGGTCGTGGAGAGTTGCATGAGTCGTCCTTCAGCGGCGAATGACGCCGACACTTAAACCTTCTATCACCAGGTCCTGCTGTTCCAGATCCACCTGGATAGGGGCGAAGTCGGCATTTTCGGCGATCAGCCAGACGCTGTTGCCTTCGCGCTTGAAGCGTTTAACCGTCACTTCGTCATCCAGGCGCGCGACCACTATCTGGCCATTGCGGGCTTCTTGGGTTCTGTGTACCGCCAGTAGGTCACCGTCGAGAATGCCGATGTCCTTCATGCTCATGCCGCGTACGCGCAACAAAAAGTCGGCCTTGGGGTGGAAGAATTGCGGATCGATCCGGCAGGATTCCTCGATGTGTTGCTGGGCGAGTATGGGCGCGCCCGCCGCGACGCGGCCAACCACTGGCAGGCCTTCGTCCTCCGTGCCGGCTTCGAATCCGGGAATGCGAATGCCGCGTGATGCGCCTGGGGTCATCTCGATGGCGCCTTTGCGGGCCAGGGCCTTGAGATGTTCCTCGGCCGCATTGGGGGATTTGAAACCGAGCGCCTGGGCAATTTCCGCACGGGTGGGCGGATAGCCGTTGTCCTCGAGGCATTGCTTGATAAAAGCAAGAATTTCAGTCTGACGCGGCGTGAGTTTTAGCATGGTGCGCTCTGTTCTTTTATACAGTTGCTGGGATTATATACAGTGCG
Organism: Pseudomonas sp.; assembly: GCA_041595475.1. Taxonomy (GTDB): domain Bacteria; phylum Pseudomonadota; class Gammaproteobacteria; order Pseudomonadales; family Pseudomonadaceae; genus Aquipseudomonas. Next base: position 3,736 of record JBFHKK010000080.1, read on the forward strand.
TCGGGATTGGCAACGCGCAGACCGCTGGATTCGGCACCACGCCCTCGAAATCATCGTCACCTAGGCTGTTTAATCATCTCGCTAGTGCGTTGCTGAGTGCTGCCGAGGCACTGGGGCGGGCGCCGTGACCGGTCAGCCAAAAGGCGTCTGATGCGGCTTGACAAGGCGGTAGCTTGAAACGTATGTTTCAAACAAGTGTTTGTCAGGTGATTCATCATGGCCCAGTCGGAAACCGTTGAGCGCATTCTTGATGCGGCGGAGCAGCTGTTTGCGGAGAAAGGCTTCGCTGAAACCTCTTTGCGTCTGATCACCAGCAAGGCTGGCGTCAATCTGGCAGCCGTAAATTACCATTTTGGTTCGAAAAAGGCGCTGATCCAGGCGGTGTTTTCGCGCTTTCTCGGGCCCTTCTGCAGCAACTTGGAGCGCGAGTTGGACCGGCGCGAAGGCCGGGCCGGCGAGAAGCCCGATCTCGAGGAGTTGCTCGAGTTGCTGGTCGAGCAGGCGCTGACGGTGACGCCGCGCAGCGGCAACGACCTGTCGATCTTCATGCGTCTGCTCGGCTTGGCCTTCAGTCAGAGCCAGGGGCACTTGCGCCGTTATCTGGTGGAGGTCTACGGCAAGGTGTTTCGCCGCTACATGTTGTTGGTGCACGAGGCGGCGCCTCGCATTCCGCCCTTGGAACTGTTCTGGCGGGTGAACTTCATGCTTGGCGCGGCCGCCTTCACCATGTCCGGGATCAAGGCGCTGCGGGCCATGGCCGAGACCGATTTCGGCGTCAATACCTCCAACGAGCAGGTGATGCGCCTGATGGTGCCCTTCCTGGCGGCGGGCATGCGCGCGCAAACCGGGGTCACCGATGAATCCCTGGCCCAGGCCCAGCTGAAACCGCGCAGCCGCAGCAGTAGCGCCGCACTGGCCAAGGCTTGAGGGCATGGGTGGGCTTGGCGGGTTCGATCCGCTAAGCTAGCCGCCCATGCGCGCGCTCGACTTCCTGCACATCTCCCTCGCCGACCAATGCCTCTACGGTTTTTCCACCGGGGAGTTGGTCGTGCGCCTGGCGGTTTCCACGGCCCTGAACGGCCCGGGCGAGAAATTCGGCTCCGGCTGCACGCCCCGCGGATTGCATCAGGTGCGCGCCAAGATTGGCCAGGGCCTTCCTGCGGGGGCGGTGTTGCGCGGGCGGCGCTGGACGGGAGAAATCTGGACGCCGGAGCTGGCGGAGCAGTGGCCGGGTCGTGACTGGATACTCAGCCGAATTCTCTGGCTCAGCGGTTGCGAACCCGGGCGCAATCGCCTCGGTCAGGTCGACACCTTCCGCCGCTACATCTACCTGCACGGCACGCCGGACAGCGAGCCGATGGGCGTGCCCCTGTCCCATGGTTGCGTGCGCCTGCGCAATGCCGATCTGTTGCAGTTGTTTCCCCGCGTGCCGCTGCATTGCCCGGTGCAAATCGCCGAGTCGCCGGCGCCGCAGTGGGCTGCATTGCCCCTCGAATAAGGACCACTCGTGAATTCATCCCTGCAAGGCTCCTTGATGCTGGATATCGCCGGCACCTGGCTGACCGCCGAAGACCGGCAGCTGCTGCGCCAGCCCCAGGTCGGGGGTCTGATTCTGTTCGCCCGCAATATCGAGCACCCGCGCCAGGTACGTGAACTCTGCGCGGCGGTCCGCGCGCTGCGCCCCGATCTGTTGCTTGCGGTGGATCAGGAAGGCGGGCGGGTGCAGCGCTTGCGCCAGGGCTTCGTGCGTCTGCCGCCCATGCGTGCCCTGGCCGATAACGCCAACGCCGAGCAGCTTGCCCAGCTCTGTGGCTGGTTGATGGCCACCGAGGTGTTGGCCGCCGGGCTGGATCTGAGTTTCGCGCCGGTGCTGGATCTGGATCACCAGCGCAGTGCGGTGGTCGGTAGTCGGGCGTTCGAGTCCGATGCGTTGGTTGCGACCCGCTTGGCCGGGGCATTCATCGACGGCATGCACGCGGCAGGTATGGCCGCCACCGGCAAGCATTTTCCCGGGCACGGCTGGGCCGAGGCGGACTCCCATGTCGCCATTCCGGTGGATGAGCGCAGCCTGGACGAGATCCGCGCCAGCGACCTGCAGCCCTTCGCCCGTCTGGGAGGGCAGCTGGATGCGGTGATGCCGGCCCATGTCATCTATCCCCAGGTCGACGAGCAGCCGGCGGGTTTCTCGCGGCGCTGGCTGCAGGAGATCCTGCGCGGCGAGTTGCAGTTCAGCGGGGTGATCTTCAGCGACGATTTGTCCATGGCCGGCGCCCATGTGGCCGGCGATGCGGCCGGTCGTATCGAGGCGGCCCTGGATGCGGGCTGCGACATGGGCCTGGTGTGCAACGATCGCGGCGCGGCGGAGCTGGCCCTGGCCGCTTTGCAGCGTCTGCAGGTCAGGCCGCCCGAGCGCCTGGCACGGATGCGCCGCCGGACCTACCTGGGCACCGATTACCAACAGGATCCCCGCTGGCTGCAGGCCCTGGCGGCCTTGCGCGCCGCCCAACTGATCGTTTAAGGAGCATGTGATGACTGTCTTCGCCATCATCGGCGGTACCGGCCTGACCCAGCTGGAGGGTCTGACCATCACCCGGGCGCTGAACCTGGATACCCCCTATGGCCCGCCCTCGGCGCCCGTGCTGCGGGGCGAGTACGCCGGCGGCGAATTGTTGTTCCTCGCCCGTCACGGCCATCCGCACCGGATACCGCCCCATCAGGTCAATTACCGCGCCAATCTCTGGGCGCTGCGCGAAGCCGGTGCCCAGGCGATTATCGCGGTCAATGCGGTCGGCGGCATTCACCCGGCGATGGGCACCGGGCACTTCTGCGTGCCCCATCAACTGATCGACTACACCTACGGCCGCGCCCATACCTTCTACGAGGGCGAGCTGGAGCATGTCACCCATGTCGACTTCAGCCACCCCTACGATGCCGGGCTGCGGGAAAAGCTATGCCATGCCCTGGCGGCCGAGCAGTGCGCCTTCAGCAGCCATGGCGTCTATGGCTGCAGCCAGGGTCCGCGTCTGGAGACGGTCGCCGAGATCGCCCGCATGGAGCGCGACGGCTGCGATATCGTCGGCATGACCGGCATGCCCGAGGCGGCGCTGGCGCGGGAATTGTCATTGCCCTATGCCTGTCTGTCGCTGGTGGTCAATCCGGCGGCGGGCAAATCGGCGGCGCTGATCACCATGGCGGAGATCGAGCGGGCCCTGGAGCAGGGCATGGGCAAGGTCAAGGCGGTGCTGGCGCGCCTGCTGGCGAACTAAGCGCCAGGAAGCAATAGACCAAGGGCCGCGTCAGCGGCCCTTGGTCATTCAGCGGCGCTCAGAGCGGGCTGACGCGGATCAGCAGGCCCAGGCTGCCATGGTCCAGATAGGTCAGTTCGCCGCTTTTCAGGCGGCCGCCCTGCTTGAGGCGCTCGCTGCTGTTGAGCAGGCCGCTGTCGTCGAAGGCGTTGATCCACAGATCGGCTTCGACATCGATGAAACGATTGCGCGTCAGGCTCAGGGTGCCCTCGACCGGGTAATGACCGAACTGCTCGTTGCCGCCGCTCAGGGCCACGCTGCTGGGCTGGCTGGAGAGGTTCTGCGACCAGGCCTTGTGCAGCAGAACCTGGTAGCCGTTGTTGGGCGTGAGCCTGGCCGCTTCGCCGTTCAGGGCGGTGGCGCGTTCGCTGGACTGCATAGGCACCGCCGCCAGGCTCCAGTCGTCCGGCGCCAGCTGGCTGGCGGGCAGCGGTTCGCCCGCCTGGCGGAAGACGATGACCTCGACCTGATAAAGGCCTTGGCCGAGCGCGGCTGCGCTGGCCAGCAGGGAGCAGAGCAGGAGCGGCAACAGGGTCAGTCGGTGTAGGCGGCGCATGGCAGAGTCCTTAGGTCGCGGGGGTCAGGCGCTCGAATAGCGCTTCGAGGGTGTTGAATCGTTGTTCCGGGCGCTCCATCGGCACCTGCAAACGGAACAGGGTGGCGCCTTCGAACTTGTAGCGATTGGGCGCGCTCTGGATCAGCTTGATCAGGGTCAGCGGATCGACGCAGGTGTCGGCGGCGAACTCGACCCGGCCGCCCTGGGGCCCGGCGTCGACTTTCTTGATGCCCAGTCGCTCGGCCTGCAGCTTGAGCTGGGTCAGGCGCATCAGGTTCTTGGTCGGCTCCGGCAGCAGGCCGAAGCGGTCGATCATCTCCACCTGCAGTTCCTTCAGGCCGTCTTCGTCGCTGGCCGAGGCAATGCGCTTGTAGAGGATCAGCCGCGCATGCACGTCCGGCAGGTAGTCTTCGGGGATCAGCGCCGGCAGGCGCAGGTTGATCTCCGCGCCGCCGCCCAGGGGCTGTTCCAGGTTGGGCTGCTCGCCCTTGCGAATGGCCTTGACGGCCCTTTCCAGCATTTCCATGTAGAGGGTGAAGCCGACGGCCTGGATCTGCCCGCTCTGGCCGTCGCCGAGCAGTTCGCCGGCGCCGCGGATCTCCAGGTCGTGGGTGGCCAGGACGAAGCCGGCGCCCAGATCCTGGGCGCCGGCGATGGCCTCCAGGCGCCTCTGTGCGTCCTCGGTCATCTGCTTGCGTGGCGGGGTCAGCAGATAGGCATAAGCTTGGTGGTGGCTGCGCCCGACGCGGCCGCGCAGCTGGTGCAGCTGGGCCAGGCCGAACTTGTCGGCACGCTCGATGATGATGGTGTTGGCGCTGGGCACGTCGATGCCGGTCTCGATGATGGTCGAGGCGATCAGCACGTTGAAGCGCTTGTGGTAGAAGTCGCCCATCACCTGTTCCAGTTCGCGTTCGCGCATCTGCCCGTGGCCGATGGCGATGCGTGCCTCGGGTACCAGTGCCTGCAGGTCGGCGGCGCACTTCTCGATGGTCTTGACGTCGTTGTGCAGGTAATAGACCTGGCCACCGCGCAGAATTTCCCGCAGCACCGCCTCGCGGATCACACGGGGATCACTCTGGCGCACAAAGGATTTCACCGACAACCGCCGCGCCGGTGGCGTGGCGATGATCGACAGGTCGCGCATGCCGGCGATGGACATGTTCAGCGTGCGCGGAATCGGCGTGGCGGTCAGGGTGAGGATGTCCACCTCGCTGCGCAGCGCCTTGAGCTGTTCCTTCTGGCGCACGC
>JBFHKK010000081.1:0-8659 GCA_041595475.1 Pseudomonas sp.
GGCGATGATGAAGCCCACTTCACCAGCCTTGAGGTCTTCGGTGGCGGTATGCTTGGGGGTGAATACGCCGACGCTGTCGACCTGGTGGATCTTGCCGGTGGACTTGACCAGCACCTTGTCGCCCTTCTTGATACGGCCATGGCGCACGCGCACCAGGGAAACCACACCCAGGTAGTTGTCGAACCAGGAATCGATGATCAGCGCCTGCAGCGGCGCCTCGATCTCGCCCGTCGGTGCCGGAATGACCTGTACCAGGCGCTCCAGCACATCGTCCACGCCCATGCCGCTCTTGGCGCTGCAGGGCACGGCATCGGTGGCGTCGATGCCGATGATGTGCTCGATCTCGTCCTTGACCTTGTCCGGATCGGCCTGGGGCAGGTCCATCTTGTTCAGCACCGGCATGACCTCCAGGCCCTGCTCGATGGCGGTGTAGCAATTGGCCACGGATTGGGCCTCGACACCCTGTCCGGCATCCACCACCAGGATCGCACCTTCACAGGCCGCCAGGGACCGACTCACCTCGTAGGTGAAGTCGACGTGGCCGGGGGTATCGATGAAGTTCAGCTGCTTGGGCTTACCGTCGCGCGCCTTGTAGTGCAGGGTGTCGCTCTGGGCCTTGATGGTGATGTCGCGCTCGCGCTCCAGGTCCATGGAGTCCAGCACCTGAGCCTCCATCTCCCGCTCGCTCAGGCCACCGCAGATCTGAATGAAACGGTCGGCCAGGGTCGACTTGCCATGATCGATGTGGGCGATGATGGAGAAATTGCGGATATGACTCAGGTCACTCACGGGACGGCACTCGAAAAGACCGCGGGCAAGGGCCCGCCGAAAATAGCCGACAAGTCTACCCGATAGCGCAGCGCAACGTCACGCCCGGGCGCCGATCGGCAGGCATGAAAAAGGGCGACAGTGGTCACCCTTTTTCACCGAGCTGGCTTATTCGGCGAGCTTGAAGGTGATGAAACTGGCTCGCCCCTGGCGCAACACGCGCATCGACACCGATCGGTTCTTCGGCAGAGCCTGGGCCACCTCGGTAAAGGTCTTGGCCGAATCGATGGCCTGATTGTTTAGATGGGTGATCACATCGCCCGGACGCAAACCGATCAAGGCCGCCGGGCCGTCGAGCACCTCGGTGATCACCACGCCGCCCTTGAGATCCAGGCTCTTCTTCTGCTCGGCGGTCAGCTCGACGACCTTGACTCCCAGACGATTGCTGCTGCGCTCGCCGCCTGGAGCCGCGCCGCTAGCAAGCGCCTCCCCCCCGTCCTCGGGCAAGCTGCCGATGGTCACCTGTAGTTTCTTGCGCGAGCCATCTCGCACGACATCCAGCTCGGCCTTGCTGCCAGGCTTCATGATGCCGATCTGGTGCGGCAGGTCGGCCGACATGACGATCGGGTTGCCGTTCAGGCGCAGGATCACATCACCCACCTGCAAACCGCCCTTGGCGGCCGGACCGTCCTCCATCACCTGCGCCACCAGCGCGCCGGCAGGCTTGTCGAGACCGAAGGATTCGGCCAGGTCCTTGTTCACCTCCTGAATCACCACGCCCAGCCAGCCGCGACTGACCTTGCCCTTGCTCTTGAGCTGGTCGGCGACGTCCATGGCCACGCTCATGGGGATGGCAAAGGACAAGCCCATGAAGCCGCCGGAACGGGTGAAGATCTGCGAATTGATGCCGACCACCTCACCCTTCAGATTGAACAGAGGCCCTCCGGAATTGCCCGGATTGATCGCCACATCGGTCTGGATGAAGGGCACGTAGCTTTCGTTGGGCAGGCTGCGGCCCTTGGCGCTGACGATACCGGCGGTGACCGAGTGATCGAAGCCGAAGGGCGAGCCGATCGCCAGCACCCACTCGCCGACCTTCAGGTCCTCGGAGCGACCCAGCCTGACCGTCGGCAGGTTCTTCGCATCGACCTTGAGCAAGGCCACGTCGCTGCGCGGATCGGTGCCGATCAGCTTGGCCTCCAACTCGCTGCGGTCGGGCAGGCGCACGATGATCTCGTCGGCATCGGCGATCACATGATTATTGGTCAGCACATAGCCATCGGCGGAAATGATGAAACCCGAGCCCAGCGACTGCGCCTCACGCTGGCGGCCACCGCCTGGCGCCCGTGGCACCTGAGGGATGCTGCGCTCGAAGAACTCACGAAAGATCGGCGGCAAGCCCTCCAGGTCGGGAATGGCCAACTCGCCACCACCCAGGGCTGGACGGGCCGCGACCTTCTGCCGGGTGCTGATGTTCACCACCGCAGGCGAAGCCTGCTCGACCAACTCGGTAAAGTCCGGCAATTGCGCCTGGGCGAACGCCGCCAAACTCGTTAGAACCACAGCAAGCAGCGCATTCAGACACAGCTTAAGGCTAGGCATCGACATACAACTCCTGTCCAAGGACCAAGGTTAGATTTATGACACCGATTCGAAAGACATAGAGCCGGCGAGCAAGGCACGCACCACCACCGGCTGCAGGGCCGGATCATCGGCCGTGCGCATGCTGCGCCAGCGCACCCCGAAACCACTGGCCAGCAACCCCAAGAGCGCACAGAGAATCACTTGCGGCTCACTCAAACCCCATTGTTCGGCCAACAGGGCCGCCGCGAACAGGCCCAGCAGCGGGAGCAGATAGACCAGCAGCGAGCCGCGCACCAGCAATTCCTCGCGCACACCTATCACCACCTGATCGCCCACTTTCAGCTGCAGGTCGCTCAGCGCCCGGACATGGCCGCGGCGGCCGCCCACACCCAGCCGCTCGAGCAGGCCCTGACCGCAACCGGCATTCGCCGAACAACTGGAACAGGTGCTCTTGCGCAGCGTTTCCACCCAGACCGCGCCGGCCTCGACGGCCACCACCCTTCCCTGCTCTTCGATCATGGTGTCACCTGCGACTGAGCGGGACGCGTCGACAAGGCGATGCGCTCGGCCGTTCCCAGGGGAATCTCACCGACAACGGTGACCATCACGTCGCCCTGAACAGCCGACAGACGCCTCGACACGGCCACGGTTGGCCCCAACTGACTGCGCGCATCGAGCACCGCCCCCTCTCCTTGCAGCGGCTCGAGAAAGACGGAAAAGCGCGCCAATCCATCGCCATACATCAAGCAAGCAACGGCCACATCCGAGTCAGCGCCGCGCCTCAGGGTCACGCCATTTAGGGCGAAACCCGGCGGCAACCAGTCGAACCGCCATTGTTCTGCAACCGAGGCATCGCTCGGCACATGCCTGACCGGGCCGCAATTGGCACTGGGCCGGACAGCGCCGTCGCCCTGGGCACTGGTGAGTTCGAGTTGGGTGAACTGGAAGCGCTCGAGCATCTGTCCCTTTTCGTTCAGCAACAGGGACTTCAGCGCCAGGCCGGTCTCGCGATCCAGATGCAATTCGACGCCATAGCGGTGCTGATCTCGCGGCAGCAGCGCCAGCACTACAGCCTCGCGACCAGCCACCCGCGAGGCCCCAAGCACGCGCATCTCATACCAGCGCGCAAGCGCCTCGACATCGAACAGGCGCGCCGGCCAATGCTGGCCGTCGACCACCTGTTCGCTGAGACCATCACTGGCGCAATGAATCCGTCCGTCGACGCGGACGATTTCCTGCGCGGGACCATCGAGCTGCAGCAATCGCTCCCAGACCGAGCCACCAGCGGCTACCTGCTGCCAGATTCTGTGGGTCGAGAAACTGCCGCTACGCTCGTAAACGAAGGTGCCCTGGTAGCTTTGCTGACGCTCGGCATTGTCCAGCCGCCCCAGCCAGTCATGGGCTTCGTTCGCCGCCGTCGACCATGCCCAGCCACTCGCCCCCAGTAGAACAGTGAAGGATAAAAAGCGCATGCGCCTCCCTAGCGACTCTCCAGACTGGCTGCGCGGGCATAGGGCAGCGGACTATCGCCGGCGCTGAGCGCCGCCTGCTGCGCGTGCTGGCGCACGTAGCCGGGCAAGCGCCGGGCGTGCCAGTCGGTCTGCGCCTCGCTCGTCGCGGCAGGGGCGGACGCCTGCTCGGCGCCAGAGAAACCGGCCAGCAGCACCGGCCCCGACGACACGGGCGCGCTCAAGGTAGGCTGCGCCGCCTGCTGGGCCAGTTGCACTGCATTCAATTCATCCTGGTTGTAGAGACGCACCCCGGCCAAAACCGCCAGAGTGACCGAGGCGGCCACCGCGATGCGCCCGACCGATCGCCAGGGCGCGTTCAGACCCCTCGCCGGCAGCGGCTCATCGGCCAGGGCGGCGGAAACGGCCGCGGCTATATTCAGGCGCGGCTCGACCAACTCCTTGCGCATCGCCGCCCGAGCCAGCTGGTAGCGTGACCAGCGAGCCCGCCACTCAAGGTCGCCGGACACCGCCAAGACGCGTCGTAGCTCAAGTTCATCTGCCTCGTTGTCCATGACTGCGGACAGCGACTCCTGCAGGGCTTCACGACTCATGATCATCCTCTCTTGGCTAGCGCCGCGGTCTCAGGATTCCTGCAGCAACGGCTGCAGGGATTTGTCGATGGCCTCGCGCGCCCGGAAGATTCGGGAACGCACGGTACCCACCGGACACTGCATGACGTTGGCAATGTCCTCGTAACTCAGACCATCAAACTCACGCAAGGTTAGCGCCGTGCGCAAATCTTCCGGCAGTTGCTCGATGCTGCGGTGCACGGTCGCCTCTATTTCATCGCGCAACAAGGCGCGCTCGGGCGACTCGATGTCCTTGAGCGCATGATCGCCCTCATAAAACTCGGCATCCTCGGCGCTCACGTCGCTGTCCGGCGGCCGGCGGCCGCGCGAGACGAGATAGTTCTTCGCCGTGTTGATGGCGATCCGATACAGCCAGGTGTAGAACGCACTTTCCCCGCGAAACTTGCCCAGCGCCCGATAGGCTTTGACGAAGGCTTCCTGGGCCACATCCTGGGCCTCGTGACTGTCATGCACGAAACGCACGACCAACCCCAATATCTTGTGCTGATACTTCAGCACCAAAAGATCGAATGCCCGCTTGTCGCCACGCTGAACCCGCTCGACCAGCTGCTGATCTTCTTCCTGGGCTAGCATTCGGACTCCTGTTCGCATGTCGAGCAGCCAAGCGCCAGGCCCATGGTCGACTTGCCGAAATAGACTCGGGGGTTTCGCAAAAGTTCTCTCCTTCTCGCAGACTCGCTGCAAAACGCCCGTGAAAGCGCCACGCAAGCATAAGCCGGAGCTTTGCCTGCGCCATACCGCCCATCGTAGATAGCCACTGTTACTGCCTGGGTGATAGCGCCTTGGCGCAGACACTCGGCGACACTTTCACGCGCGCCAGTGGAACCGGGAGCGCCGCGAAAATTCCCGGGCGCGACAGCCTGGCGCAAGCTCGCTATTGTGCCGCCCACCCCCTCTATATACTAGGGCCGCCCATTCGCGGATTCTGGACATGAGCCGACATTACCAACATGACGTCCTGGTCATCGGCAGCGGTGCAGCCGGACTGACGCTGGCCCTGAACCTGCCCGAGCACCTGCGCATTGCCGTGCTGAGCAAGGGCAACCTGGCCAACGGCTCGACCTATTGGGCCCAGGGCGGCGTGGCTGCCGTGCTGGACACCGACGACAGCGTCGAATCCCACGTTCAGGACACCCTCAACGCCGGCGCGGGCCTGTGCCGCGAGGCCACGGTGCGCTTCACCGTGGAGCATAGCCGCGAGGCGATCCAGTGGCTGATCGATCAGGGCGTGCCCTTCACCCGTGACGATCAGACCGCCCGCGAAGACGGCGGCTTCGCCTTTCACCTGACCCGCGAAGGCGGCCATAGCCACAGGCGCATCATCCATGCGGCCGACGCCACCGGCGCCGCCATTTTCAACACCCTGCTCGCGCAGGCCCGCCAGCGGCCGAATATCGAACTGATGGAACAGCGGGTGGCGGTCGACCTGATCACCGAGCGCAAGCTCGAACTGCCGGGGCAGCGCTGCCTGGGCGCCTATGTGCTGAACCGGACCAGCGGTGAAGTCGACACCTATGCTGCCCGTTTCGTCGTGCTCGCCACCGGCGGCGCGGCCAAGGTCTACCTGTACACCAGCAACCCCGACGGCGCCTGCGGCGACGGCATCGCCATGGCCTGGCGCGCCGGCTGCCGCGTCGGCAACCTGGAATTCAACCAGTTCCACCCGACCTGCCTGTACCACCCCCAGGCCAAGAGCTTTCTGATTACCGAGGCCCTGCGCGGCGAGGGCGCCCTGCTCAAGCTGCCCAACGGCCAGCGCTTCATGCAGCGCTTCGATCCGCGCGCCGAACTGGCGCCGCGGGACATAGTGGCGCGCGCCATCGACCATGAAATGAAGCGCCTGGGTATCGATTGCGTGTACCTGGACATCAGCCACAAGCCGGCCGACTTCATCAAGGCGCACTTCCCGACGGTCTTCGAGCGCTGCCTGGATTTCGGCATCGACATCACCCGCGAGCCCATTCCGGTGGTGCCGGCGGCGCATTACACCTGCGGCGGCGTGCTCGTCGATCGCCAGGGCCGCAGCGACGTCCCCGGGCTCTATGCCATCGGCGAGACCAGCTTCACCGGCCTGCACGGCGCCAACCGCATGGCCAGCAACTCGCTGCTCGAGTGCTTCGTCTACGCCCGCGCGGCGGCCGCCGACATTCTCGACCAACTGGACGCCGTGGGCATGCCGCAGAACCTGCCCTGCTGGGATGCCAGCCAGGTGACCGACTCGGACGAAGACGTGATCATCGCGCACAACTGGGACGAGCTGCGGCGCTTCATGTGGGACTACGTGGGCATCGTGCGCACCAACAAGCGCCTGCAACGCGCCGAACACCGGGTGCGCCTGCTGCAGGACGAGATCGACGAGTTCTACAGCAACTACAAGGTCAGCCGGGATTTGATCGAGCTGCGCAACCTGGCCCAGGTCGCCGAACTGATGATTCGCTCGGCCATGCAGCGCCAGGAAAGCCGTGGCCTGCACTACACCCTGGACTACCCCGAGGCGCTGCCCGAGGCACGCGACACTATCCTGGCGCCGCCCACCTACGCCGGCTGAACTTCAGCCGCACCCGCAAGCGCCGATGCTCGTCGGCCGCCAATGCATCCCGGGGAATGCACAGCGAACGGGTCAGCCACCGCCGCCCCAGGCGAAAACGCAGCACCACCAGCCCCGGTAACGCCAGGCTGTCGCGGCGCAACTGGATCCCCTGCCAGCCAGCGGCGGCATTCCAGATCTGCCAGCCGTCAGCATCGCAGCGCAGGGCGCGGAAGGCCTGTGGCGAACTCAGCAGGATGGCGCGCGGCAGCACCCAGGCGGCATGGCCCAGACAGAAGCCCACGAGCAACAGGTAGCCCCAGACCGGCAGCTCCAGCCACACCAGGCTGAGCAGCGCCAGGGCCTGGGTCAGGGCATAGGCGAGCAGCAGCAGCGACGAGGGTCGCCAGTGGCACTCGAAGGCCTCACTTGGGCTGGACACGATCCAGAATCATCCGGACCATGCGCTTGAGATCGGCGTCGTCGGGCTCGCCGCGCTGCATGAACCAGCCGAACATGTCCTGATCTTCGCATTCGAGCAGCTTGCGATAGCGTGCCTGATCCTGCTCGTCGAGACTCGGATAGACCTCCTTGACGAAGGGCACCAGCAGCACATCCAGCTCCAGCATGCCGCGGCGGCTGTGCCAGAACAGGCGATTGAGTTCAGTCGAGTCGACCATCGAGCGGTTCCTTGAAAGAGCCTGTCATGTCGCAGGGCCGGCAGTATAGCGAGCAAAACCGGCCCTGTTGACCCGTGCAGACCGGCGCGGCGATCGAACCAGGGGCGCGTGTGCCCTCAGCCGCTGACAAGCGCCCGGGCGCACTCTATGATGACGCCCTGACTTTTCCTGCGATCTGCGACTGCTCATGGCCGACACCGCGTTTTTCTCCTTGCTGCGCCACGAAGGCATCCTCGCCGTCCGCGGCCCGGATGCGAGCAAGTTCCTGCAAGGCCAGCTGACCTGCAACCTCAACTACCTGAATGAACGCCGCTCCAGCCTGGGTGCCCGCTGCACGCCCAAGGGCCGCATGCTGTCGAGCTTTCGCATCCTCGCCCAGGGCGACGGCTACCTGTTGGCGATGGCCCGCGAGCTGGTCGACGGCCAGTTGGCCGACCTGCGCAAGTATGCGGTGTTCTCCAAGTCCAGCCTGAGCGATGACAGCTCGGCCTGGGCGCGCTTCGGCCTGAGCGGTGGCGATGGCGCCCTGCTCGACCTCGGCCTGGTTCTGTCCCGGGACAGCGACGCGGTGGCCGCCGCCAATGGCCTGCTGGCCGTACGCTTGAGCGATGGCCGCGTCGAACTCTGGGCGCCAGCCGCCGAGGCCCAGCCCCTGCAGGCGCGCCTCACTGAGCACCTGCCCGAGGCGCCGCTGGATCGCTGGCTGCTGGCCCAGATCCGCGCCGGCGTCGGCCAGGTCACGGGCGCCACCCGCGAGCTGTTCATCCCGCAGATGCTCAACCTGCAGGCACTGGGCGCGGTCAGCTTCAAGAAAGGCTGCTACACCGGCCAGGAGATAGTCGCGCGCATGCAGTACCTGGGCAAGCTCAAGCGCCGCCTGTATCGCCTGGCGCTCGACGGCGAGCAGGTGCCCGAGCCTGCCGTCGAGCTGTTTTCCCCGGTACACGGCTCTGCGGTCGGTGAAGTGGTGCTGGCGGCCCCCGGCGAGCAGGGCGTGGA
>JBFHKK010000082.1:0-8627 GCA_041595475.1 Pseudomonas sp.
CGCTCGCCGATCGCCGAGTTGATCGGTCAGCATTTCCAGCCCTGGCTGCCGGCCGAGCCGGCGCGCATCCTCGACCTGTGCACCGGCTCCGGCTGCATCGGCATCGCCTGCGCCTACGAGTTTCCCGAGGCCGAGGTGGCGCTGGCCGATCTCTCCTTCGAGGCGCTGGAGGTGGCCAACCAGAACATCGAGCGCCATGGCCTGGAGGAGCGGGTCTACTGCGTGCAGGGCGACGGTTTCGGCGGCCTGCCGGGCCAGCGCTTCGACCTGATCGTCTCCAACCCGCCCTATGTCGACGCCGAGGACTTCGCCGAGATGCCCGCCGAGTACCAGCACGAGCCGGCCCTCGGCCTGGCCTGCGGCGAGGACGGCCTGGACCTGGTGCGGCGCCTGCTCGCCGAGGCGGCCGATCATCTGAGCGAAAAAGGCCTGCTGATCGTCGAGGTCGGCAACAGCCAGGTGCATGTCGAGGCGCTCTATCCGGAGGTGGACTTCACCTGGCTGGAGTTCGAGCAGGGCGGCCACGGCGTCTTTCTGCTGGCGGCCCAGCAGTGCCTTGAGCACCAGGGGCTGTTCCGCCAGCGCGCGGGCCTCTGAGCGGCGCCGGCCGCCTCAGCGGCTGGCCATCCAGATCAGCAGGCCGGCCTGGAACAGGCAGAACGCCACCAGGCAGCTGATGGTGAAGCGCAGGCCGCCGTCGTCGCGCTGCAGGCGCTCGATGCGTTCCTGCAATTGGCGGATGGTCGCGGCCTGGCCCTGCAGGCTCTGTTCGGCCTGTTGCAGCAGGGCCGCGGCCTCGAGGGTTTCGATGGGCTGAACCTTGTCCGTCTGCCACTGCTCGCTGAGGTCGGCGACCCGCGGCGCCCAGTACCAGCCTTGCAGTTGCAGCGCATCCAGGTAGTCGAGGGTGAAGCCCTGGGCCTGCAGGCAGCGGTCGCGGGCGGCGCGGGCGCCCTCCTTGACCGCGTCGCGGCCGGGCAGGGTGCCGCCTTCGACCTGGTAGTGGGCGAAATGCTGCTTGCTCCAGGCAATCGCCTGGGCCAGCAGGAAACGCCCCAATCCGCGGTTCTCCGGGCTGATCTGCAGGCCCTGGGTGGGGCCGAAGCGGACTTCCCGGCGGTTGTGATCGACCCACACCTCGACCAGATTTTCGCCCGCACGCAGGCGCTGGCCGGGCAGCTGCACGCTCAGGCGCAACAGGCTCTCGCGCTTGCTGTGGCGCACCACCCGCCCCAGCCGGGCGAAACGCAGCGGCCGCGCGCCGGTGCGCCGGTCGGCCGGCAGGGCCGCCAGGCGCAGCAGCTCGAACTGTTCCGCGGCAAGCTCGGCCCAGGGGTGTGCGGCGTCGCTGGCCGGCGGCGTCGTGGCATCGGCGGGGGTCTGGGTCTCGGTCATGGGCGGCGGTCCTGAACGCGCGGGGAGTGCGGGCATAGGGCAGATCGGCCGGGCGCCCGGTTTCTGCAGTCGGCGCGACTGCCTTGGCTGCATCCGGATGGAGTGGGCGCCGAGGGTGAACTGGGCGGGCGCCGCGGGTATACTCGCCGCCTTTACCGAATGGGGCCTGGCGCGCGCGCGTGACCGGTGCCGAGTCGATTTTCGCGGAGCCTTTTGCACATGTCCGGCAATACTTTCGGCAAGCTGTTCAGCGTCACCACCGCCGGCGAAAGCCACGGCCCGGCCCTGGTCGCCATCGTCGACGGCTGCCCGCCCGGGCTGGAACTGAGCCTTGAGGACCTGCAGCGCGATCTGGACCGGCGCAAGCCGGGCACCAGCCGCCACACCACTCAGCGCCAGGAGGCCGACGAGGTGGAGATCCTCTCCGGCGTGTTCGAAGGCAAGACCACCGGTTGCGCCATCGGCCTGCTGATCCGCAACACCGACCAGAAGTCCAAGGACTACTCGGCGATCAAGGACCTGTTCCGCCCGGCCCACGCCGACTACACCTACCACCACAAGTACGGGTTCCGCGACTACCGTGGCGGCGGCCGCAGCTCGGCCCGCGAGACCGCCATGCGCGTGGCCGCCGGGGCCATCGCCAAGAAGTACCTGGCGACCCAGGGCATCCTCATTCGCGGCTACATGAGCCAGCTCGGACCCATCGAGATCCCGTTCAAGAGCTGGGACAGCGTCGAGCAGAACCCCTTCTTCAGCCCCGACCCGGACAAGGTGGCGGAGCTTGAGGCCTACATGGACCAGCTGCGCCGCGACCAGGATTCGGTCGGGGCCAAGATCAGCGTGGTCGCCGAGGGCGTGCCGCCGGGCCTGGGCGAGCCGATCTTCGACCGCCTGGACGCCGAGCTGGCCCATGCCCTGATGAGCATCAACGCGGTCAAGGGCGTGGAGATCGGCGCCGGTTTCGCCAGCGTGGCCCAGCGTGGCACCGAGCACCGCGACGAGCTGACCCCCGAGGGCTTCGTCTCGAACAACGCCGGCGGCATCCTCGGCGGCATCTCCAGCGGCCAGCCGATCGTCGCCCACCTGGCGCTCAAACCCACCTCCAGCATCACCACCCCGGGCCGCTCGATCGACGTCGACGGCAACCCGGCGGAGGTGATCACCAAGGGCCGCCACGACCCCTGCGTCGGCATCCGCGCCACGCCCATCGCCGAGGCGATGATGGCCATGGTGCTGATGGATCACCTGCTCCGTCACCGCGGGCAGAACGCCGAGGTGCGCGTCGCCACGCCGGTGCTGGGGCAGCTGTGAGCCCTGTTGCCGCCTGAGCCATGAGCAACGCCTTGCCCTACTGGCGGCTGTCCGGCTTCTACTTCTTCTATTTCGCCCTGCTCGGCGCCGCGGCGCCGTTCCTGGCGCTGTACTTCGATCACCTGGGCTTTTCCGCGGCGCGCATCGGCGAGCTGGTGGCCATCCCCATGCTGATGCGCGTGCTGGCGCCAAACCTGTGGGGCTGGCTCGCCGATCATTCGGGCCGGCGTCTGGCCATCGTGCGGCTCGGCGCGGTCGGCACCCTGCTGTGCTTCGCCGGCATCTTCGTCAGCCAGAGCTATGCCTGGCTGGCGCTGGTCATGGCCAGCCATGCCTTCTTCTGGCACGCGGTGCTGCCGCAGTTGGAGGTCATCACCCTGGCCCACCTGCGCGAGCAGGCCACCGGCTACAGCCGCATCCGCCTGTGGGGCAGCATCGGTTTCATCATCGCCGTGGTCGGTCTGGGGGCGCTCTTCGAGCGCATCAGCCTGGATGCCTTTCCCTGGGCCCTGGTGCTGATCATGGCGGCCATGGCGCTCAGTAGCTTTTGGCTACCGGCGGCGCAGCCGCAGCTGCGCCCGCAGGACCCGCAGCTGGGCGGTTTTCTCAAGCAACTGCGGCAACCCGGCATCCTCGCCTTTTTCCTCGGCGTGGCCCTGATGCAGCTCAGCTGCGGGCCCTATTACACCTTCTTCACCCTGCACCTGGAGGCGCTCGGTTACGGCCGCGGCCTGATCGGCCTGCTCTGGGCCCTGGGCGTGGTGGCCGAGATCGTTCTGTTCCTGTACATGGCGAGGCTGCTGGCGCGTTACTCGCTGCGCGCCGTGCTGCTGGCGAGCTTTCTGATCACGGTGCTGCGCTGGCTGCTGCTGGGCCACCTGGCCGACCAGTTGCTCGTCCTGCTGGTCGCCCAGTGCATGCACGCGGCGACCTTCGCCAGCTTCCATGCCGCTGCCATCCTGTTCGTCCAGCGCAGCTTCGGCGACCGTCAGCAGGGGCAGGGTCAGGCCCTCTACGCGACCCTGGCCGGGATCGGCGGCGCCCTCGGCGCGCTCTGTTCCGGTTACAGTTGGAGCAGCCTGGGGCCGGCCTGGACCTTCAGCATCGCCAGCCTGGTGGCCCTGCTGGCCGCCGTCATCATAGTCACCCGCTTGCCCGAGGAGAGGCCATGAGCCCGAGTCGCGAACAACTCGCCCACCAGATCATCGAGGCCGGCCGCTTCCTCTATGGCCGCGGCTGGTCACCGGCCACCAGCAGCAACTACTCGGCGCGGCTGTCGGCCGGCGAGGCGCTGCTGACCGTCTCCGGCAAGCACAAGGGCGAGCTGGGTCCCGATGATGTGCTGGCCACCGATATGCAGGGGCGCAGCCTGGAACCGGGCAAGAAGCCCTCCGCCGAGACCCTGTTGCACACCCAGTTGTACCAGTGGAAGGCCGAGATAGGCGCGGTGCTGCATACTCATTCGGTCAATGCCACCGTGCTCTCGCGCCTGAGCATGAGCGATTCGCTGGTGTTCGCCGACTACGAGCTGCAGAAGGCCTTTTCCGGCGTCGCTAGCCATGAGACCCAGGTCGAGGTGCCGATCTTCGACAACGATCAGGACATCGCCCGGCTGGCGGCCAAGGTGCAGCCCTGGCTGGATGCCCACCCGGATTGTGTCGGCTATCTGATTCGCGGCCACGGCCTCTATACCTGGGGCCCGCGCATGAACGATGCGCTGCGCCAGGTCGAGGCCTTCGAATTCCTGTTCGAGTGTGAGCTTAAGGTGCGCGCCCTGCAGGGCCGCTGATTTCCCGGTGCCTATGGCGCACCCCAACCCTTGGCCGGGCGTCGCGCCCCGATGCCCGGCCTGCAGAGGACGATCATGAGCAGACTGAGCGTTTATCACGAGCATCACCCGGCCCAGCCGAACAAGGTCCTGAGCCATGCCGAGGACATCGCCGCCACCCTGGCCGAGGTCGGCGTGCGCTTCGAGCAGTGGCAGGCGGCCGCGCCCGTCGCCCCCGGCGCCAGCCCCGAGGCGGTGATCGCCGCCTACCGGCCGCAGATCGACCAGCTGATGGCCGAGCGCGGCTATGTCACCGTCGATGTGGTCAGCCTCAACGACGATCATCCGCAGAAGGTCGAGCTGCGCGCCAAGTTTCTCGACGAGCACCGCCACGCCGAGGACGAGGTGCGCTTCTTCGTCGCCGGCCGCGGGCTGTTCAGCCTGCACATCGACGAGATGGTCTACGAGGTGCTGTGCGAGAAGGGCGACCTGATCTCGGTGCCGGCCGGCACCCGCCACTGGTTCGACATGGGCGAGCATCCGCATTTCGTCGCCATCCGCCTGTTCAACAACCCGGAGGGCTGGGTCGCCCAGTTCACCGGCGACACCATCGCCAGCCGCTTCCCGCGCCTGGACGACTGATCCCGCAGTTCCGGAGTTTGCCATGCCGATCAAGGCCATCCTGACCGATATCGAAGGCACCACCAGCGCGGTGAGCTTCGTCTTCGAGGTGCTCTTTCCCTATGCGGCCCGGCACCTGCCGGATTTCGTCCGCGACCATGCCGATGAGCCGGCGGTGGCCGAACAGCTAAGCGCGGTGCGCGCCGAAAGTGGCGAAACGGGCGCCGATGTCGAGCGCCTGATCGAGATTCTCCTCGGCTGGATCGCCGCCGACCGCAAGGCCACCCCGCTCAAGGCCCTGCAGGGCATGGTCTGGGCCGAGGGCTACCGGGCCGGCCAGCTCAAGGGCCACGTCTACCCGGATGCGGTGGAGGCGCTCAGGCGCTGGCACGCCCAGGGCTATGCGCTCTACGTCTATTCATCCGGCTCTATCCAGGCCCAGAAGCTGATCTTCGGCTGCTCCGAGGCCGGCGACCTGAGCCCGCTGTTCTCCGGCTACTTCGACACCACCAGCGGCCCCAAGCGCGAGCCCGAGTCCTATCGCAACATTACCCGGGCGATCGGTTGTCCGGCCGAGCAGATCCTCTTTCTCTCGGACATAGTCGAAGAGCTGGACGCCGCCCAGGCGGCCGGCCTGCAGACCATAGGCCTGGCGCGCGAGGGCGGTCAGCTGCCCGGCCACCAAACCGTGGCCAGCTTCGCCGTGATCGACATGGATCGCCTCTAGTCCGCCGGCGGCGCGAGTTTCGCCGGCTATGCTCAGCAGGCATCCCATTCATTCGTGGAGCCTTGCCATGGGTACTACCCTCAACGGCCTGCTCGGCCTGATCATCGTGATCCTGGACATCTGGGCAGTCATCAACGTCCTGCAAAGCGGCGCTCAGACCGGCGCCAAGGTGCTCTGGGTGCTGCTGATCATCTTCCTGCCGGTGATCGGCCTGATCATCTGGGCCCTGGCCGGCCCGCGCGGTGCAGCCAAGGTCTGAGGCGTGGCGCGCCGGCTGTGCTGCCTGCTGCTGGCCGCGCTGCTCTGGCCAGCCAGCGCCGCCCAGGCCGATGACAGCTCCGCCTGGCAGGCGCTGCGCGAAGGGCGGGCGCTGTTGCTGCTGCGCCACGCGACTGCCCCGGGGATGGGCGATCCGGCGCATTTTCGTCTGGATGACTGCGCGACCCAGCGCAACCTCAGCGAGCAGGGCAGGGCCGAGGCGCGGCGCTGGGGGCAGCTGCTGCGCCGCCAGGGCATCGCCCGCCCGCGACTGCTCAGCAGCCGCTGGTGCCGCGCCCGCGACACCGCCGAAGCCATGCGCCTGGGCCCGGTCGAACCCCTGCCGGCGCTGGATTCCTTCTTTCGCCAGCGCTCCCGCGGGCCTAAGCAGACGGCCGAGCTGATCGAGGCGGTCAACGCCCTGATGACCGGGACCGTGATGGTGCTGGTGTCCCACCAGGTCAATATCAGCGCCCTGACCGGTGTCTACCCGGCGTCCGGCGAAGGGCTGATCCTGGCCCGGCCGCTGAGCGTGCCGGCGCGGGTGCTGGCGCGTATCCCGCCGCCCTGAGGCGCGCCTTCAGAGCAGGCCGAACAGGGCGGGGGCGCCCAGCCGCCGCTGCCATAGGCGGCTGCCGATCAGCAACAGCAGCGACAGCGGCAGCAGCCAGGCGAACAGGCCGACGAAGGCGCCCAGGCCGGGGATGCCGAGCAGCAGCAATAGACTCGGCGCGCAGCAGGCACCCCCCGCCAGCAACGCCGGCCAGAGGCCCAGGCCCCAGGCAGCCTGGGCGCGCGCCGAGCAGGCGCGTTTCTGGCGCAGGGCCAGCGCACCGTGCAGATTGGCCGCCAGCAACAGGCCGAGCAGACCGGCCAGCAGCAGGTTGAGCGGGCTCAGCAGCAGCACCAGGTAGCCGGCCTCGACCAGGGCCAGGGCCTCGAACTGCCAGGGGCCGCGCTGCTCGATCAGCCGTTGCCACTGCCAGGGCAGCTGCGCCCAGCGCCAGTCGGCCGGGCCCAGATCCAGATCGCCGATGGCATAGAGGTAGAAGAACCCGTAGCCCAACCCCAGTGCGGCGATCAGCGCCGCCCTAGTCTGCCGCGCGGCCATCGAGCAGCACCGTCTGCGGGTAGAAGGCGGTCCAGGCGAACCACATGGCCTCGAAGGCATTGACCGACTCCAGGCCTGCGAGTGCCGGGGCCCGAGGTCCGGCGGCGCTGAAGCGCAGCTGCTTCGGATCCAGTTCGATCGCCACGGGCGAGCGCAGTACCCAGCCGCTGTCGAGATCCGGGTCATGGATGATCAGGAAGTGCTCGCCGCCGCCCTGGTAATGAATCAGCCGCTGCCGACGCAGGTAGGCCTTGTCCACCGCGACGGCCAGCTCGGCGGTGCGAAAGCCGAGGATGACGTGCTTGCTCGGGTAACGTGAATCGGCATGCATCACCGGGAACATCAGGCCCTCGGCGGCGTAGTAGCCTTGGGGCGGGTTGTAGCTGCCGTAGGGGTCGCGCCTGTAGTTGCGCAGCGCCCCGGTCTCGGTGCTCAGCACCTGGGTCTGCGGATGGCGGGCGCGCCAGTCGATCCAGTGGCTCCAGAACACCCGAATCTCGGCGAGAAACCGGCCTTGGGCGGGCCCGCCGATGGCCACCCCGGCGATCTGCGACCAGAGGCTGTCGCTGGCGCGGTCGTACATCACCACATTGCTGTTGACTAGTTGACCGGAGACGCCGAGCGTCGTATCGCCGCGCACGAAGCCCAGGGCAGTACCGGTCAGCGGGCAGTAGCTGATGCTCAGGGCCTGGCCGCCGATGCGATCGTTGACGATCTCGTGCCAGACCAGGATCCGCTGCGGGTAGGCGCGGGCCTGGCCGCGATGGTAGACGCCGAATACCCAGTCCTGCGGCTGGAGAAAGTCATCGGCGCCGGCCGCATCGGTAAAGCGCGGCGCATCGATGGAGGGAATGCCATCCTTGCCCGGCCCGCCGGAGCGCATCACCTCCAGGTAGGCCTGGGGCGGCGCGGCCAGCAGACGCTCCGGGCCGACCGGCGGCGTGGCCGCCTGGCCTGGCGGGCCGATCAGCAGCCCCAGGCACAGCCCCAAGAGGCTTGCCCGCGGCCGCTTGAACCCGCCGCTGGCCAGGCGTCTGTCGAGCATGTCCAGCATCTGATCTATCCTTCGCAGCGCCCAGCATTCCCTGAGCCTTCTTGCTCGGATGCAGCGCAGGCGGGATTGTTACAGGGGCGTTGGCGTCGGGACCTGGACACGATTCTGGCGGATGTGCATCGCCTTCCAGGCTCGCCGGGGCGGCTGTGTGCCTCGCGCCGGCGAGGTTCGACCTCCCCGACCTGGCGACGTAGAATGCCCGCCTCGATTTCCCTGGCGGTCGCCTGCGACCGCTTGCACTCCATTGCATCGATTAGGAAAGGCCCATGAGCGATTACCAGGAAACCCTCTACGACGGCTATGGCCAGCGCTTTCGCATGGACAAGCTGCTGCACGAGGTGCGCACCGAGCACCAGCACCTGGTGATCTTCGAGAACGCCCG
>JBFHKK010000083.1:0-8620 GCA_041595475.1 Pseudomonas sp.
CCGCGGGCCTTCTCCAGGCAGCTGGCGCCGGCCTGGATCGACATGCGCCCGGCCACCTCGGACATGGGCGCGAGCAGGGGCAGACGGCCATGACGGTCGGTGACCGTCTCATAGGCGATGCAGGTGGCGCCGCTGGCGATCAGCTCGTCGGTCTGCGGGAGATCGGGCGCCAGGTGCAGTTAGGTGAAGAGCGTGTGCTGCTCGCGCAGGCGGGCGCGCTCGATCGCCAGCGGCTCCTTGACCTTGACGAGCAGTTGCGCCTCGCGGAAGACCTCGGCGGCGTCGCCGGCGATCTGCGCGCCGGCGGCCACATAGTCGGCGTCGCTGAAGCCGATGGCGGCGCCGGCCTGGGTCTCGATCAGCAACTCATGGCCCAGGGCGCTCAGTTCGGCCACCGAGTGCGGGGTCAGGCCGACGCGGTACTCGTGATTCTTGATTTCCTTGGGGACGCCGATTCGCATAGCCACCTCCCGGCCCGCAAGCCGTCTGCTCATAGCATGAGTCTAGGAAACTTTCCCGGCAGGGCGCGGCGGCCGCCCGGACCTCAGGCTTTCGGCGACTTGACCCCGTGCAGCAGTTCGATCGGCAGCGGAAAGACGATGGTCGAACTCTTGTCGCCGGCGATATTGCTCAGGGTCTGCATGTAGCGCAGCTGCATGGCGCCGGCCTGGCGACCGAGCATCTCGGCGGCCTGCATGAGCTTTTCCGAGGCCTGCAGTTCGCCCTCGGCATGAATCACCTTGGCGCGCCGCTCGCGCTCGGCCTCGGCCTGCTTGGCGATGGCGCGAATCATCGACTCGTCGAGGTCGACGTGCTTGATCTCGACATTGGCCACCTTGATGCCCCAGGCATCGGTCTGAGCGTCGAGCACGTGCTGGATATCGGCGTTGAGGCGCTCGCGCTCGGCCAGCATCTCGTCCAGCTCGTGCTTGCCGAGCACCGCGCGCAGGGTGGTCTGGGCCAGCTGGCTGGTGGCGCTGTGGTAGTCCTCGACCTGGATGATGGCCTTCTGCGGATCGAGCACGCGGAAATACACCACCGCATTGACCTTGACCGAGACGTTGTCGCGGGAGATGACGTCCTGGGTCGGCACGTCCAGCACTATGGTGCGCAGATCGACCCGGACCATCTGCTGGATCCCCGGGATGATGATGATCAGGCCCGGCCCCTTGACCCGCCAGAAACGCCCGAGCATGAACACCACGCCCCGTTCGTATTCGCGCAGGATGCGAAATGCCGAGACCAACAGCACCACCAAGAGCACCAGCAGCGCGGAAAAACTCAGTTCGAAGCCCATCACTTGTCTCCTCCTGGCGCCGCGGAATCGGCGCTCACCTCAAGCTTGAGACCCTTGCGCGCCAGCACCCTGACCTGCTGGCCGGGTTGCAAGGGCGCCTGACTCTGTACCTGCCACCTCTCGCCCTGCAGCTGCACCCAGCCGCGGGTAGGCTCGTCCGGTTGCACCGCCTCGACCGGCACCCGGCTGCCGAGCAGTTCGGTGTCGCCGCCGAACAGGGTTCGCCGCCGGGCGCGCAGGGCCATGCTGAGGATGGCGAAGATCACCAGGCCGCTGACGCTGCCCAGGGTCACGATCAGCGGAATCGGAATGCCGAAGCCCGGCACCTCGGTGTCGATCAGAATCAGGGCGCCGAAACAGAAGGCCACCACGCCACCGATTCCCAGCACGCCAAAGCTCGGCATAAAGGCCTCGGCGGCGATGAAGGCGATGCCGAGCAGAATCAGGGCGACGCCGGCGTAGTTGACCGGCAACAGCTGCAGCGAATACATGGCCAGGATCAGGCAGATGCCGCCGAGCACGCCGCCCACCCCGGTGCCGGGGTTGGAGAACTCGAAGATCAGCCCATAGACGCCGATCATCATCAGCAGCAGCGCCACGCTGGGGTTGGTGATCACCGCCAGCAGGCGGGTGCGCCAGTCCGGCGCGTGACTGACCAGCACGGCGCCCTGGGTCTGCAGCGTCACCTCGACGCCGGCGGCGGTGAAGGTCTTGCCATCCAGTTGCTTGAGCAGATCGGCCAGATTGACGGCCAGGTGGTCGACCACATTCAGCTCGAGCGCCTCCTCGGCGGACAGGCTGACGGCCTCGCGCACCGCCCGCTCGGCCCACTCGGCATTGCGCCCGCGCAGCTGCGCCAGGCCGCGGATGTAGGCCGAGGCATCGTTGATCTGCTTGCGGCTCATGGCATCGGCCAGGGGCGGTGGCTCGGCCTGCTCCTCGGCCCCCGACTCGGGGCGCTGCTCCGGCGCGGGCGAGCCGGGCGCACCTATGGCCCCGGGCGTGGCCGCGCCCAGGTTGGTGCCGGGGGCCATGGCGGCGATATGACTGGCATAGAGGATGTAGGTGCCGGCACTGGCCGCCCGCGCGCCGCTGGGCGCGACATAGCTGGCCACCGGGATAGGGCTGGCGAGGATGGCCTTGATGATGTCGCGCATCGAGGTGTCCAGGCCGCCGGGGGTGTCGATCGTCAGCACCGTGAGCTGGGCGCCCTCCTCCACCGCCCGGGCCAAACCGCGCACCACGTAGTCGGCACTGGCCGGACCTATGGCGCCCTCGACCCGCAACTCGACCACCAGCGCCGGCGCGGCTGCCAGCCATCCCTGCGGCGCCAGGAGCAAGCCCAGGGCCAGCGCCAGGCGGTATAACCAGCACAATTGCACGACTCCTCCCCAACGGCCGCGGGGATCCGGGGGCGACCGTCTGCGTTGAGGATAGTCGATGGAAGCGCCGCCAAACCGGCTAGCGGCGGGCGACTAGCGAAGGCTTGCCAGTATCTGCTCGATTTCCGCCCAGTTGCCGCTGACCAACTGCAGGCAACCCGTGGCATCCAGCTCATTGGTCGGCGGAATCAGCTTGGCATAGGCCGACAGGCTGTTGATTGGCGGCAGATCGGGCCTTGGATTGGTGCGATAGACGGTGTGGTAGAGGCTCAGGTTGATCAGGTCGATCAATTCGATCTGGCGCTCGCCCTGCAACTCCCATTGACCGGTCTTGCGCACGATCTCGATGTATTCCTCATGCACCGCCCACTGTTTCAGCAGAATCACGCTGAGCGACTTGCTGTAGGCCCGGCACAACTGGCGGTAGCGCTCCGGCGTCGGCACCAGCTCTGATTTCTTGAAGGCCGAGAGCACCGCCAGCGAACCCACCTCGCTGAGCAGACAGGCCAGCACCCCATGATCGGCCTGGACGTTGCCGACCTGGCGGGCGAGGAATGCGCAGATGCTGGCCTTGAGCGTCAGGCGGTTCCAGGCCTCGTTGAACAGCTGCCGGTGCCGCGGGCTGTGCAGTGGAAACAGGCTCTTGACGCTGTGCACCATCACCAGGCGATCGACCTGCTCCAGGCCCAGCACCCGCAGCACATCCTGCAAGGTCTTGGGCGCCATGCGCATGCGATACATGGCGAAGGAGGCGTATTTCATCAGCAGGGCACTGAGCGCCGGATCCTGACTGATCAGGGCCACCAGCTGGGTGCTGCTGGCTGCCGGATCGGCCAGTAATCGGCGAATATCCCAGGTCAGGGTCGGCAGGCTGGGCAACTGCTCCTCGCCGCTCATCAGTTGGCTGACCAGTTGCCGGTAGATCGAGTAATCCGAGAGTGTCGCTTGCATGGAGGCCTCCTGCCCAGAACGCCTGCAGTTTAGCCAGCCCGCGGCGTCCATGCCTACGCCTGTGCGGGCAATTTCCCCGCTGCGCGATAGATGGCATGCCTGCCTGCGAAAGGCGATGGCGCCCGGCGCCGACAGAATCTCCGGCAATCACGGGGTCGCGACGCGGTAGTGCTCGGCCAGGGCCGCCGAGCGGCCCGATTCGCGCATCTGCGCGAACACCCGATCGAGGTCCTGGCGCAATGCCACGTGAGTGCTGAGTTTGGGGAAGGCGAAGTAGCCGTCCTGGGTGTCGATCGGCGTCTCCAGCTGCGTGATCTCTTCGCGCAGACCCAGCCGGCGCAGGGGCGGCCGGGTATTGCGCTGATTGCTGGCGAGCAGGTGCAGGCGGCCAATGCTGAGCATGCGCAAACCATTCTCGACCGATTCCACGGTGACCAGTTCGAGCCGCTCGCGCGCGGCGTCGAAGCGCGGCCCGTAGGCCCAGGCGCGCACCACGCCGACCGGCAGGCCGGCGAGCTTGCTGTAATCGCCGCCCCAGCGCAGGTAGTGATCGCGGCGCACATAGAAGACGACCCGGTCGCGGTAGAAGGGCTGCGCCGAAAAGGCAAAGCGCGCCTCGCGCTCCGGGGTCTTGTAGGGCCCGATGAGGATGTCCGCCTGACCCTGCTCGACCATCAACTGGGCGCGCGCCCAAGGGTGCACCTGAAAGCGCACCCGGTGGCCGAGTTGCTCCAGCGCCTCGCGCAGCAGGCTCACGGCCAGGCCGCCGTGATTGGCCCGCAACCCCGGCTCGAATACCCGCGGAAAATGGCTGCCGACCGCCAACCAGTCATCCGCCGGTGCGCTTCCTATGGATCCGAACAACAAACACAACGCCAACAGACTACGGACTACCACAGCTGGCATGCATGACTCCGATACGACTTTAGAGTGACGCGCAGACTAACAAGCTCGGCCTGCCTTGCCGACCCTTTGCAGGCAATTAACTGCCGACCGATCGCGCCACCTGCATCCGCGGGCCACTGCGCTAGGCTGAAAAGGCGCGCCAGCGCTGCCTATGCCAACCCCCGGAGGAGCCCTTGATGGAAAGCCCAATCCACGATCTCTCGGCACTGTTCAAACAGCTCGGCCTGCCCGCCGATCAGGCCAGCATCGAGCGCTTCGTGCGCGACCATTCGCCCCTGGCCGAAGACTGCAGGCTGGCCGACGCGCCCTTCTGGAACTCGGCCCAGGCGCGGTTCTTGCGCGAAGAGATTCTCGAGGACGCCGACTGGGCCGAAGTGGTCGATCAGCTCAATGTGATGCTGCGCGCCTGAGCCGCCGCTCAGGCCGGCACCGACAGCTCGCGCCAGGTCAGGTACAGACGCAGATCGAACTCCAGTTGCTGGTAGCCCGGCAGCATGTGCTCGCACAACTGATAGAACGCCTTGTTGTGCGCCGACTCGCGCAGATGGGCGAGTTCATGCACCACTATCATCTTGAGGAACTCCGGGGCGGCGTCGCGGAACAGGCTGGCGATGCGAATTTCCTTCTTGGCCTTGAGCCTGCCGCCCTGCACCCGCGCCACAGTGCTGTGCAGGCCGAGGGCGCGATGGGTCAGGTCGAGGCGATTATCGAACAGCACCTTGTCGACCATGGGCGCGTTCTTCATGTGCGCCTGCTTGAGCGCCAGGGTGTAGGCGTACAGCGCCTTGTCGCTCTGCACCGGATGGCCTGCGCTGTAGCGCTGGGCCAGGTAATCGCCCAGGCGCGCCTGCTCGATGAGTTGGCGCACCCGATCTTGTAAGGGGGGCGGATAGCCCTGCAGGTATTTCAGTGGTGACATGATCGAGCGCCAGTGGATCCGCCCGGCAGTATGCCCCACGGGCGGCGCAATCGCCCGCCTGGTCAGGCTGTGGGGCGACGGACAGCAGTCTCGATGGCTAGCCGCTGGGTTTGGCTTGTAGCAGAATGCGGCGATTGAAACGCTCGTCCAATTAATCAGAAGAACAACAAACGATGAAAAGAGCCCTGAGCTGCGCCGGCCTGCTGGTCGCCGCCCTGACTGTCGCCTTCCTCGCCGGTCCGCGCATCGAGGTGGATACCCGCCTGGAGGCCCGGCCACTGCCCGCCGACCTCGATCGCTTCCTCGCCGAAAGCGAGGCGCGCTATCCGGACATCACCCCCGGCGCGGAGAAGACCATCGTCTGGGCCCATCCCGACAAGCGCCAGACCGAACTGGCCGTGGTTTACCTGCACGGTTACTCGGCGACCCGCCAGGAAACCGCGCCCCTGAGCGACCAGGTCGCCGAGAAGCTCGGCGCCAACCTCTTCTACACGCGCCTGAGCGGCCACGGCCGCGGCGGCCAGGCGATGACCGAGCCGAGCGTCAAGGACTGGCTGCAGGACACCGAGGAAGCGCTGCAGATCGGCCAGCGCCTGGGCAAGCGGGTGCTGGTGATCGGCACCTCGACCGGGGCGACCCTGGCCACCTGGCTGGCCACCCGACCCGACAGCGACAAGGTCCTGGCCTATGTGCTGGTGTCGCCCAATTTCGCCCCCAGGAGCGCCGCCGCCGACGTGCTGACCTGGCCCTGGGCCGAGCACTTCGTACCCCTGGTACTGGGCCCCGAACACCAGTGGACGCCGCGCAACGAGCAACAGGCGCGCTACTGGACGCACCGCTATCCGATCCAGGCCCTGCTGCCGATGATGGCCTTGGTCAAGTACGTGCGCGAACTGCCGCTGGAAGAGATCCGCGCGCCCCTGCTGACCCTCTACTCGCCGGAGGATCAGGTGGTCGATCCACAGTGGATCGAGCGCGCCTTCGCCCGCTTCGGCTCGCCGAACAAACGCCTGATCGCCCTGCAGAACACCGAAGATGACTCGCACCACGTGCTGGCCGGCAACATCCTCTCGCCGAACGACACGGCGCGGGTCGAGGCCGCAATCCTCGAGTTCCTCGAGTCGACCCTGAGTACATCGCTGGCGCGGCGCTGAAGGCCGCTTATCGATAGGCAGAAAGCAAGAAGCCCGCTCTAGAGCGGGCTTCTTGCTTCAGGCAGTGCGGCGACTCAGTTGACCTTGGCCGCCAACTCGCCCTTGGCGTAGCGCAGGTACATGGCCTCCAGGGAGATCGGCTTGATCTTGGAGGCGTTGCCCGCGGTGCCGAAGGCTTCGTAGCGGGCGATGCACACCTCGCGCATGGCCTTGACCGTCTCGCCGAAGAACTTGCGCGGATCGAACTCGCTCGGGTGCTGGGCCATGTAGCGGCGCATGGCGCCGGTGGAGGCCAGGCGCAGGTCGGTGTCGATATTGACCTTGCGTACGCCGTGCTTGATGCCCTCGACGATCTCCTCGACCGGCACGCCGTAGGTTTCCTTGATGTCGCCGCCGTACTCGTTGATCACCGCCAGCCACTCCTGGGGCACCGAGCTGGAGCCGTGCATCACCAAGTGGGTGTCGGGGATGCGCGCATGGATCGCCTTGATCCGGTCGATGGCGAGGATGTCGCCGGTCGGCGGCTTGGTGAACTTGTAGGCGCCGTGGCTGGTGCCGATGGCGATGGCCAGGGCGTCGACCTGGGTGCGCTTGACGAAGTCGGCGGCCTCGTCCGGGTCGGTGAGCATCTGCTCGTGGCTCAGCGTGCCTTCGGCGCCGATGCCATCTTCCTCGCCGGCCTGTCCGGTTTCCAGCGAGCCCAGACAGCCCAGTTCACCTTCCACGGAGACGCCACAGGCGTGTGCCATTTCGACGGTCCGCCGGGTCACGTCCACGTTATATTCGTAGCTGGTGGGCGTCTTGCCGTCGGTGCCCAGAGAGCCATCCATCATCACCGACGAGAAGCCCAGTGCAATGGAGCGCTGGCACACTGCCGGGCTGGTGCCGTGATCCTGGTGCATGCAGACCGGAATGTGCGGAAACTCTTCGATCGCCGCCAGGATCATGTGCTTGAGGAAGTTGGAGCCGGCGTACTTGCGCGCCCCGGCCGAGGCCTGCACGATCACCGGGGAATCGGTCTGCGATGCAGCCTCCATGATGGCACGCATCTGTTCGAGGTTATTGACGTTGAACGCCGGAATGCCGTAGCCATGCTCGGCGGCGTGATCCAGCAGTTGGCGCATCGAGATCAGTGCCATGGTTTCACCCTTTGAATTGGTTGATCAAAAATTCGTTACTGTGCGCGCTGTTCCAGCATCGCGACGGCCGGCAGCGTCTTGCCTTCCACAAACTCCAGGAAGGCACCGCCGCCGGTGGAGATATAGGACACCTTGTCGGCAATATCATACTTGTCCACCGCAGCCAGGGTATCGCCGCCCCCGGCGATGGAGAAGCCATCACTGTTGGCGAGCGCCAGCGACAGCACCCGGGTGCCCTCACCGAACTGGTCAAATTCGAACACGCCCACCGGGCCGTTCCAGATGATGGTCTTGGCGTCCTGCAGCAGTGCCGCCAGATTCTGCGCCGACTGCGGGCCGATATCGAGGATCATCTCGTCTTCGGCCACCGCGTCAACCGATTTGATGGTGGCCTCGGCATCCTCGGCAAACGCCTTGGCCACCACCACATCCACCGGCAGCGGAATGTTCACTTTGGCCATCAGCGCCTTGGCGGTATCCACCAGGTCGTGCTCGCAGAGGGATGTGCCCACCGGCTTGCCGGCCGCGGCCAGGAAGGTGTTGGCGATGCCGCCACCGACGATCAGCTGGTCGCAGCTGTCGGACAGCGCATTCAGCACCTCCAGCTTGGTGGAGACCTTGGAACCACCGACGATGGCTGCCATCGGCCGGGCCGGGTTGTCCAGCGCCTTGCCCAGGGCCTCCAATTCATTGGCCAGCAGGGGACCGGCGCAAGCCACCGGCGCAAACTTGCCAACACCGTGGGTAGAAGCCTGGGCGCGGTGCGCAGTACCGAAGGCGTCCATCACATAGACGTCGCACAGCGCCGCCATCTGCTGGGACAGGACTTCGTTGTCCTTCTTCTCACCGACATTGAAGCGCACGTTCTCGAG
>JBFHKK010000084.1:0-8558 GCA_041595475.1 Pseudomonas sp.
AAGCGCTGATCCGCATGGGGCGCGCCGACCTGATCGGCAATGGCAAGCACCAGCTAATCCCGGCGCACCAGCCGGCCACCGAGGGCTACCAGAGCGCGCGGCGCAAGAACTCGACGCCAGTCGGCAGCAAGAAGGCCGGGCAGGGCGGCAAGATCCTCACCCAGCACACCGGCCTGCCGCCGCGCGCCAGCGATGGCAGCAAGCCCTGGGACAAGCGCGAGAAGGCCAAGGCCGCCGCCGAGGCAAGGGCCAAGGCCGAGCGCAGCGGCAAGGGCGCGGACAAGAAGGGCGCCAAGAAGCCGGCCCGGCGCCCGGTGGCGCCGCGCTAGCTAAGTTGCGGCAGCGGGCGCCGCGCTCAGAGGGCGCCCAGGGTCAGCGCCGCCAGTACGGCGTAACGCCCGCTCTTGGCCAGGCTAACGATCAGCAGAAAGCGCCACAGCGGTTCGCGCATGATGCCGGCGGCCAGGGTCAGCGGGTCGCCGATAAAGGGCATCCAGCTCAGCAGCAGCGACCAATAGCCGTAATGGGCGTACCAGCCCTGGGTACGCTCCAGTTGGCGCTCGCTGAGGGGGAACCAGCGGCGCCCGCGAAAGTGCTCCAGATAGCGCCCGAGCACCCAGTTGATCAGCGCGCCCAGCACATTGCCGGCGCTGGCCACCGCCAGCAGGGCCCAGAGCGGGTAGGCCTCGCTCAGCAGCAGCCCGACCAGCACCGCCTCGGACTGCAGCGGCAGCAGGGTAGCCGCGCCGAGGGCGGCGAGGAACAGGCCGAGATAGGCGGAAAGCGTCAGCATGACCGGGGCGTTGGCGCGCCGGCTGTCCGACTCAGGACTTGGGCTCCTGCTCGCCGCCGGCCATGATCTCTTCCAGGGTCAGCCCGGTCAGGCCATGGATGGTGCGCCACAGGTAGTAGAAGATCGCCATCAGCATGATCATCGAGGGGATGGCGATCATCGGGTAGCTGAGCAGGTTCATGCGCCCCAGTTCGGCGTTGAAGGCTTCGCTGCCGGCCGGGCTGATGACGATCCACTTGGCCAGGATGTAGTTCATCGCCGAGGAAAAGAAGAAGGTGCCGCTGAGCCAGTAGGTGGCGGTGAGCAGGCGCGACTCGAAGTGCTGGGTGTGGCCGCCCTGTTCCAGGCGCTGGTGGATCTTGTCGACGTCCAGCACCGCCTTGTTCAGCAGCAGGGTGCGGATCAGCGGATAGGGGGTGTAGGTGGAGACCAGCACGGCGATGCCGATCAGCCCGGGCACCGCCGCCTCCTTGATCGCCAGCCACTGGTTGTCCAGCTTGAACAGGCCGATGCCGCCGGTCAGCAGCACGCTGACCAGGCCGAGCAGGGCGATGAAGTTGAACTTGCGATACTTGATCAGTTCGAAGGCGCCCCAGCCGAGGGGAAAGCTCAGGGCCAGCAGCAGGGCGCCGTCGGCGCCGAGGTCGGCCTCGCCACTGAGCTTCATCAGGATCGCCGAGGGGATCAGCAGGCTGATCAGCAGGTCGATCAGTGGGCGCGGTTTGTGCTTGGGAACGGGGGGCGTGGTGCTGTTGGTCATGTCGGTCGAGGCGTAGGAAGGAAGTGCGATCATCGCCTGCCGGCGCCGCTTGCGCCAGCCCGATTGTCGCTCCGCCCGGCGCGGGACTCCGCCGGAGGCCGGATCGGCGCGGGCGAGTCGATAGTGCTATGGTGCACTTAATCAGTGCTGTGAAGAGTGCGGCGATTTCGGGGGGCTGTGATGTCGATGATCAAGGCAGTTGGGGTCCTTGCCGGTTTGCTGGCGGGGCTGCTGATGATCGCCGGCCCGCTCGCGGCCGCCCCCTGCGTCGGTCTGGTGCCTGCTGGCGTGAACCCCTTCTGGGCGCGGGTGGAGGCCGGTGCCCGGCAGGCCGGCCGTGACTCGGGCGTGGAGGTGTACGTGCGCGGGACGCGGCGCGAGGGGCAGGGCGAGGCGCAGGCACTGATCGTTGAGCATATCGTCGAGCAAGGCTGCCGCGCCCTGGTGATAGCACCGGCGGGGCCGCAGGTCGCCGCTAAGGTCAAGCAATTGCGCGACCAGGGCATCCTTTCCTACTACATCGATCGTGACATCGACGGCGATGTGCAGGGCTTCATCGGCACAGACAATTTCCGCGCCGGGCAACTCGCCGCCGAGCATCTGGCGCGTCTGCTGGGGGGGCGGGGGCGGATTGCCATCGTGCGCATGAGCCCGCCGGTCGCCTCGACCTCCGAGCGTCTCGAGGGGTTCCTCACGGCGGGAAGGGCGCTGGGCCTGAGTATTGCGCTCGATCGGCCTCAGGGTGATCGCAGTGAGGCGGTGTTCGCCGCCTTGCGCGAGCAACTGCCGCAGATCGATGCGGTGTTTGCCAGCAATGGGCCCACCACGCGCATGACCTACGCGGCCCTCGCGCGCATGGAGTCGACGTCGCCGCCGCTGCTGATCGGCTTCGATTCCAGCCAGGTCATGCTCGAGGCGCTCAAGGCCGGCGAAATCGCCGCCCTGGTGGTGCAGCAGCCCTATGTCATGGGTTACCAGGCGGTGCGCATGGCGGTGTCGGGCCTGCGCGGCGGGCCGCTGGCGGGCCAGCGGCAGCGGGTGGCGTTGGATGCGCGGGTGGTGACCCGGGAAAATCTGCAGCAGCCCGACATCCAGGCGCTGCTGGCCACGCCCGACCCGCACTAGGCCGGCCGCGGGGCCGTGCGGCGCGCTGCCGAATGTGCTGGTGCCGCCCTGCAGGCTTGTGCCACAGGGGTGAAGGGCTGCCGCTGGCCCTGTGCGGCTGGCGGCAGCGTCCGCCCCATCGCCGAGGAGTCATGCCATGCCGACCCTACAAGGTGCCGCCCCGCGAACGCTGCGCCAGGATCTGCGCGCCCTGCTGGCGTCCGCTGGCTGCTATCACAGCGCCTCGGTGTTCGATCCGATGTCGGCGCGGATTGCCGCCGATCTGGGCTTCGAGGTGGGCATCCTCGGCGGCTCGGTCGTCTCGCTGCAGGTACTGGCGGCGCCGGATTTTGCCCTGATAACGCTGTCCGAATTCGTCGAGCAGGCCACGCGCATCGGCCGGGTCAGCCGTCTGCCGGTCATCGCCGACGCCGACCATGGCTACGGCAACGCGCTCAACGTGATGCGCAGCGTGGTGGAGCTGGAGCGCGCGGGCGTTGCCGCCCTGACCCTGGAGGATACGCTGCTGCCGGCCCAGTTCGGCCGCAAGTCGACCGATCTGATCAGCCGCGAGGAAGCGCTGGGCAAGATAGGCGCGGCGCTCGAGGCGCGCAGCGATCCGGAGCTGGCGATCATCGCCCGCACCCATGCCGGGGTGGTGCCGGTGGAGGAGGTGATTGCCCGCACCCGCGCCTATCAGGCCGCTGGCGCCGACGCCATCTGCCTGGTCGGGGTGCGCGACTTCGCGCATCTGCAGCAGATTGCCGAGCCGTTGAGCGTACCGCTGATGCTGGTGACCTACGGCAACCCCAAGCTGGGTGACGACGAGCGACTGGCGCGCCTCGGCGTGCGCGTTCTGGTGAACGGCCATGCGGCCTATTTCGCCGCGATCAAGGCGATCTACGACTGCCTGCGCCAGCAGCGCGGCGGTGAAGCCAGCGCGCTCGGCGCTTCGGAATTGGCGCACAAGTACAGCCTGCCGGAGCAGTACCTGGTCTGGGCCGAGGCCTTTATGGACGTCAAGGAGTAGTCCCCGGTCATTTCTCGAATCGATGAGGTGCGCTTGTCAGAACGGCTCAAGCGCGCAACCCTGGGTCAGCGAGGTTTATCGAGTCGGAGGCGCAAATGGCTGGCGGTTGGGCAAGCGACGGGGCAGTGCAGGAACAGATCGACAGCAGCATCGAGGACGCCGTGGCCCGGGCGCGCAGTCAGCTGGCGCAGGGCGAGAGCCGGCGCCACTGCCAGGACTGCGATGCGCCCATTCCCGAGGCGCGGCGCAGGGCCGTCGCCGGCGTGCGCTTGTGCGTCGCCTGTCAAACGGCGCAGGACCGCGAGCAGGCCAGGTTCAGCGGCTACAACAGACGCGGCAGCAAGGACAGCCAGTTGCGTTGAGGATTCGCCGGGCTGATCCGCCGCCTCGCGAGTGCCGCTGCTCAGGAAAGCAGGTAGTTGCGTATGCCGGTGAAGATGATCTGCGCCGCCAGGGCACAGACGAACAGGCCCATCAGGCGGCTGACGATCTGCAGACCCTGATCGCCGAGCAGGCGTTCGAACTGATTGGAAAGGTAGAGCACCAGGCCGACGGTAAGGCTGGCCAGGGCGATCGCCAGCAGCGCCAGCAGCTTGTCCTCCCACTGGGTGTGCGCCGCGCCCATCAGCAGAAGCGCGCCAATGGTGCCGGGGCCCACGGTCAGGGGAATGGTCAACGGCACTATGCTGACGTCCTGCTGCACATTGTCGCTCTGCACTGCCGGCTTGCCCTGGGCCATGCCCAGGGCCGAGATGAACAGCACGCTGCCGGCACCGATGCGAAAGGCATCGATGGTGATGCCGAACAGCATGAAGATGTGTTTGCCGAACAGATACAAGAGAACGCTGGCGACCAGGACCCCGGCCGCCACCTTCCAGGCCAGCTTCTTGCGTTCCTTGACCCTGTAGCCGCGACTGAGGCCGATGAAGCAGGACAAGACGAAGAACGGGCTGAAGAGGATCAGCAGTTTCAGATACAGGCTGAACAACGCGGATGCCATGGCGGGAGTCTCGGGTGTTGGGCGAGCCGCGGCAGGTGGCCTGGGCGAGAAGCTGAGCCAGGGCCGTGGCGGCTCAGGAAGGGAGGGCCGTACTCTGCCGGCGCAGATCCCGCTCGGCGACCCAGTAATCGATCAGCTCGCGCAGTTGCGACAGCTCCACCGGCTTGGCCATGTGGCCATCCATGCCGACCCGGCGGGCGCGATCCTTGTGTTCGCTGAGGATGTGTGCGGTCAGCGCCACCACCGGCGTGCGCTCACGCCTTTCCCGGGTTTCCCAGGCGCGCAGCTGCTCGGTCGCGGAGAAGCCATCGAGCACCGGCATCTCGCAGTCCATCAAGACCAGGTCGTAGTGCCGCGCCTTCATGGCGTTGAGGGCTTCCTCGCCGTTGCTGGCCGTGTCCGGCTGCAGGTTGAGCTTGCCGAGCATGCCGCGGATCACCTTGGTCGAGATGCTGTTGTCTTCGGCAACCAGAACGCGGAAATCGCTCGGTACCTGGAGCGGGGCGTTCGCCGGTATGGCCGCGAGCGCTGGTGGGCGCGCGCTGCCGCGCTGGGCCAACTCGTCGGCCAGGGTCGCCTTGAGGGTATAGCCGGCGACCGGCTTGGCCAGTATGCGTTTGACGCCAGCGTTACGGGCGATGATCTTGCTCGGCGCGTTGCTGATGCCGGTGAGCATGATGATCAGCACGTCGTGATTGAGGTTGGGGTCTTCCTTGATCTTGCTCGCCAGTTGCATGCCGCTCATGCCGGGCATTTCCTGGTCGAGCAGGACCACGTCGAAGTATTCGCGCAGGTGTGCCTTGGTCCGCAGCATGGCCATGGCTTCCTTGCCCGATGCCACGGCACTGACCTGCATGCCCCAGGCGCTGCATTGCTGCAGTAGCACTTTGCGACAGGTCTCGTTGTCGTCTACCACCAACAGTCGTGCGCCCTGCAGCGGTGCGTCGAGGTCGGTGGTCGGCTGCTCCAGGCGCTCGCAATCGAGCGGCAGGGTCAGCCACAGGGTCGAACCCTGGCTGCCGCCACTCTGGATGCCGAACTCGCCGCCCATCAGATGGATCAGCTGGCGGGCAATCAGCAGGCCCAGGCGGCCGCCCAGCTTGCTGGCGGAGAGGAAGTCCTTGCTGTGCAGCTCGGCATGCAAGAGGGCCTCGCGCTCCTCGGGCTGCATGGGCTGGCCGCTGTCCTGCACGGCGATGCGCAGCTGCGGCTGACTGCCGCTGTCGTCCAGGGCCGCAACCAGGAGGATTTCGCCTTCGGTTGTCTGCTTGAAGGCGTTCTCCAGCAGGCTGAGCAGGGCCTGGCGCAGCCGGGTCGGATCGCCGCCGATCAGCTGCGGCAGTTGCGGCTGGAGAAAACTGATGAGCTCGATCTTCTGCTGTTCGGCCTTGGTGCGGAAGATGGCCAGGCAATCCTCGATCAGGGCGTTGAGGTCGAACTGCACGTCTTCCAGTTCGATCTGGCCCGACTCCAGCTTGGAGATATCGAGAATCTCGTTGATCAGGTTGAGCAGCTCGTTGCCCGAGCTGTGGATGGTCTGCACGTAATCGCGTTGCTTGGCCGACAGGGGGGTGCCGAGCAGCAGTTCGGTCATGCCCAGCACTCCGTTCATGGGCGTGCGTATCTCGTGGCTGATCTTGGCCAGGAACTCGGCCTTGGCTTTGAGTTCGGCGGAGCTGGCCGCCAGATCGCGACCGGTGCTGAACTCGTCAGCGAGGATGCAGCGCTGACGCTCGATCAACGCCATGCCAAGAATGAAGGCGCTGCTGACGCAGGCCGACAGCAGGCCCAAACTCAGCCAGTCCGCTGGCACCGACCAGCTGCCAATAAGGGCTGGAAGGGCGACCAGCCAGCTGGCAGCAAGCAGCATCAGTGCGAGGCTGAAGGGCCGCGCCGGCGCATATCCCTGCCGTGAATGTTTCAGAGCGACCAGCAGCATGCTGGCGCCGCAGACTGTTACAGACAAGTACAGCAGGGCCGTGAAGTGTCCCGGACTGACCAGCAATACCAGGAGGCCGGCGAGGCCGGTCAGGATGATCTCGCCAAGCAGCAATCGGCTCATCCAGTCGTTGCTGCTGACTCGGCTAAAAAAGCTGGCGGTAAGTGCCAGGAAACACAATAGGGTACAGAGGACGGCAAGATCAGCGATCAGCGGTTGCCAGGACTGCCAGTCCCCAAACCAGGGCGTGCTGATGCCGAGTCGGCTGATGCTGCTGAGCAGCAAAGCGGCCAGGGTGGCGGTCAGCCAGAAGTCGCTCAACGCGCGAGTAAAAGCGAAGTGAGTCAGATTGTAGAGCAGCAATATGCCCAGGCTGCCGAGCAATATGCCCAATAGCAGCTCACGACTGTCGTCCGCAGCCATGGCTCCGGCCTCTTGGAGACTAAGGACCGGGCTCAGGGGATGCGCTGACGCCAGGCGCAGATAGATATCGAGGGGCGCCTCGCTCCGCGGCAGTGGCAACAGGAAGTCGCGGCTGGCCAGTGGCCGGCTGGAGAAGGGCAGTCGATTGCCGGTGCGGGTGTGGCCAATCAACGCTTCGGCCTCGAGCACATAGAGGTCGAGGAACTCGGCGTTCGGCGCGACGACGCGCAGCAGTTGGGATTGCGCGCTGCCGGGCAGGCGGTAGTGCAGCCATAGGGCGCTGCCAGCGGGGGCGTGGAGGCGGTTGAGGTCGGCCGCGGCGAAGTGCGCGCGTTGCTGCGGCGAGCGCACCTCTTGCAGTTGCAGGCTGGCGTCCTTATCGACCAGCGACGACCAGCCTGCCGCATGGGCGGACAACTGGCCCAGCAGCATCAACGCCAGGCCGATCAGCAATCCTGTGGCAGTCCTCAGCCCGTGCACCTTGAAGTCCTTTCGACGATCGGTGGTCGAATTATAGGCACTCTGCTGCTGCCCTGAATATGCACGAGGCGACCGTTCGGCCGCCCGCTGGGCAAAGTCCTGGAGTATTGGCTACTCAGTTGTCGCCTCGCTCCCGGGCGATCGCCCGATAGCCGATGTCCTTGCGGTAGAAACAGCCGTTCCAGCGAATCTTCTCGGCCAGACGGTAGGCCTGCTGCTGGGCCTCGGCCACGCTCGGGCCTATGGCGGTGGCGCAGAGTACGCGGCCGCCGCTGGTGACGATCTGGCCGTCCTTGAGCGCGGTGCCGGCATGGAACACCTTGCCGTCGAGCTGCGCCGCTTGGTCGAGCCCCTCGATCACCTCGCCCTTGGCATAGTCGCCCGGGTAGCCGCCGGCGGCCAGCACTACGCCGACCGTCGGGCGCGGGTCCCAGGTCGCCTCGACCTTGTCCAGGGCCCTGGCCAGGGCCGCCTCGATCAGCAATACCAGGGACGACTCCAGGCGCACCATGATCGGCTGGGTCTCCGGGTCGCCGAAACGGCAGTTGAACTCGATGACCTTGGGCGCGCCGCTCTTGTCGATCATCAGGCCGGCATAGAGAAAGCCGGTATAGACATTGCCCTCGGCGGCCATGCCGCGCACGGTCGGCATGATCACCTCGTCCATCACCCGCTGGTGCACCTCGGCGGTCACCACCGGGGCCGGCGAGTAGGCGCCCATGCCGCCGGTGTTCGGGCCGCTGTCGCCATCGCCGACGCGCTTGTGGTCCTGGCTGGTGGCCATCGGCAGCACATGCTCGCCGTCGACCATGACGATGAAGGAAGCCTCTTCACCCTCCAGAAACTCTTCAATGACCACCCGCGAGCCGGCCTCGCCGAAGGCATTGCCGGCGAGCATGTCGCGTACCGCGGCCTCGGCCTCGGCCAGGTCCATGGCGACTATCACGCCCTTGCCGGCGGCCAGGCCGTCGGCCTTGATCACGATGGGTGCGCCCTGCTCGCGCAGGTAGGCCAGCGCCGGCTCCACTT